>JANNUK010000045.1:0-2442 GCA_031395155.1 Chloroflexota bacterium
GAGCCCATCGGCGAAGTCGAGCTTCGAACGCTCACCGAACAGTTCGAGCGCGCGCAGAAGGGTGGCCCGTTCGGGGAGGACGATCCCGTCGGCCTCAAGAAGGGCGCCGAGTCGCTGGGCGGTCAGCGGGCGCGCCCAGCCGAGGAGCGAGCGGGCCACGTACACCAGCTCGGCGACCACGACGGGCGTGACGATCAGGCCGATTTCGCCGTCGGCCACTCGACGGAAGACGCCGAGTGCCCGCTCGTGGAGCGGATGCGCGACTCCGGCCAGCAGCGCGACGAACAGGTTCGTGTCGGCGTAGGCGAGGTCCGGTTGGGGCCGGGCCCTGCGCCTCCCGGATGCGGTCATCGGCTGCGGCGAGATCCGGGTCGAATTCGTCGCTCACGATCAACCGCCGCTGCAGCCAACCCGCGCCCGACGACCTCGTCGAGCTCCTCCGCGGTCGCCGGTATGCGTGGCGCGGCCTCACCCGCGATCCCGGCAAAGTCGAGGACGCTCCGCCTGGGCCGCACGTCGACGAGGAATGCGTCGCCCTGGGGCACGAACTCGATGTCGTCGCCGGGTCGGGCGCCGAGTGCGTCGCGCACGGCCTTGGGCACGGTGATCTGCCCCTGCCGCGTCAGCCGGGCGCGCCGACGTGTACTCCGATGCAACTCAGTACTCATACCTGGGATAGTAGTTGTTGCGGATGTAATGCGCAACGAAAAACTACTGGGAGTCGGCGGAGGCGCCGACAGCGGCGATGGTGCCCCGAGAACGAAACGGGAGGGCGGGGCAAATCCCCGCCCTCCCGGGCGAACTGGGTCATGCGACCCGTGCTACGGAGTCACGACCGGGCAGGCAGGCGTGCCGCCTGTGGTGCACGTGATCCGGCCAATGACCGGGCTGATCGGCGAGTTGCCGCTGACATAGTCGGCCAGGACCTGGTCCATGATGTCGCGGGATGTTGCGCGGCTGGTGAAGTTCGGATAGAGGTCTCCACCGGACGCCATGAAGTCGTTCTCCGCGATCGTGTACGTGGAGCCCGCCGTCAGATCGATGGCAGCCCCCGTGCAGGAGCCGTCCGGCGCCTGCCGTACGGCACCCGTGACCCGGGACCCGACCGCAGCCGAGATGTTGTAGGTGAAGCACAGGCCGGAGACCTGCGCGAAGCGGCCGTTGGCGGCCGGCATGGACGAGACGCCGTTCTCCAGCATCGTCTTGAGTTCCGCCCCGTTGATCTGCAACGTCACGACGATGTTGCCGAAGGGCAGGACCGTCAGGACCTGGCCGCGGCTGATCAGGAACGGGGGTGGCGTGTAGGACGGGCAGAAGTCACTGGGGTTGTCTGTCGTGGGGCAGGTCAGGTCCGCCCGAAGGCCACCGGAATTGGTGATCGCGAAGTCCGTTCCGTACGTGGTGCGCATCGAGTCTGTGACGACGTTCCCGACCAGCGACTCACAGAGCCGCCCGTCGAACCGGCCACAGGCGTCGGCCCGCGGGATGAACCGGGTGGAACTGCCGATGACCGTCCCGAGAATCGGGGCCAGATCGGCATTGATGCTGTTGATCCGAGCCTGGATGGCTGGATCCGGGGTGACCCCGATGTTCCACGGCTTGTGGAAGTCGGCGGTCGAATAGACGACCTCCTTGGTCGCCGGATCGATGACGAGCTGGAGTCGGGTGAACCGGATGCCCTTGCTGCGGTTCTCGATCACCAGCGACCCATTGGCACGGCGCGAGATGACCTGGAAGTCGGTGTGATCGCCGATGACGGCGTTCACGCCGGTCAGTGCATCGGCCAGGCTGATGAGCGGTCCCGTCGGATTGGTGAGGGTCCCGGCGGTCGCGCCATCGTGGCCGATGACGACGATCGTCTTGACCCCCGCGGCGCGAAGAGCGTTCACCTCGGCCTGGACCCTGGCGAGCCGCGGGACCACCGAGAACGGCGTGAAGGAAAGCGGGAACACGAGCGACGGGGCGTCCTCGTTGGTGAACCCGACGACGCCAACCTTCGCCCCGTCGAACAGGTCGAACGTCTGCGACGGCTTCCACTCGGCCGGGGTCTTCCCGTTCGTTCCGACGACATTCGAGGAGAGATACGGGAAGTTGGCCAGCGGGATCAGCGTGTTGCGCAGATACGTCTGGCCCCTGTCGAAGTTGTGGTTGCCGAGGCCGTCGGCGCTGAAGCCCATGAGGTTCATCATCTCGATGGTCGGTGTGTCGCCGAAGAACGAACTGATGGGTGGCGAGGCGCCCACCGAGTCGCCGGCGGCGACGGTGATGGAACCGTTGGGGGCCTGGGCCCGGAAGTAGTCGAACCACGGCTTGAGGAACGCGGCACCGCCGATGGTGAACGACGGGTTGGAGGAGCGGAAGTCATGACGTTCGATTCCAGCGTGTCTCGCGTATCCGGCGCGTATCCCGCGCGTATTGGTGCGTTGCCGCACCGGGAAAATG
>JANNUK010000062.1:0-8597 GCA_031395155.1 Chloroflexota bacterium
GCCTCGGCAACGGTCCCGGCCTCGGCGACCACCTGGAACCCCTCACGACGGTCGAGCAGGGCCACGAGCCCTTGGCGGACTACTTCGTGATCGTCGACCACGAGCAGACGCAACAACGGGGATGGGGACACGTCGCTCACAGTGGTCTGGCCTCCGGGGCGTGGTTGGGTCGCGTGACGATGATACGGGTCCCCGCGCCGATCTCGGACTCGATCTCGACCGTGGCCCCGATGGCCGAGGCGCGCTGCCGGATGTTGGCGAGCCCGAGATGGCCTGAACTGCGCTCCGCGGCGGGGTCAAAACCCCGTCCGTTGTCGGCGATCACGAGCTCCGTCCGGTCGCCGTCGTTCGTCATGCGCAGGCTGGCGCGGGTCGCGCCCGAGTGACGCGCGACGTTGCTGAGCGCCTCACGGGCGATGAGCAGGTACTGGCTGATCAGGTCATCGTCCATCTCGCCCTCGACGGGGGTCGCGCCGGCAAGTTCGACCTCGATGTCGATCGTCGTGCTCATCACGAGGTCGTCCGCGAGCACAGCGAGGCCGGCGGCCAGGCCGCCACCAGCGGCGATCTCCGGCCCGAGCCCGACGATGAAGTTCCGGATGTCGCGGATGGCCGCATTCAGGCCGTCGATCGCGCGATCGACCCGCGCGGCCGCGTCGTCTCGGTTCTCGTCCATGATGTCCGGGACGTCCTCGAGGGACAGGGAGACCGCGTAGAGCCCCTGGATGATCCCATCGTGGAGGTCTTTGCCGATCCGCTCACGCTCCTCCATGACCGCGAGTTGCTGGACGCGGCCGTGGAGGCGGGCGTTGTCGATGGCGATCCCGGCGTGGCGGGCGAACATCTCGACCAGCCGCTGGTCCGAGGCCGCGAACTCGGGGGCGCCCAGCTTGTTCCCCAGGTAGAGGTTCCCGACGGAGCGCCCCTTGACCGTGACCGGCACTCCGAGGAACGAGGTCATGGACGGATGATTCGGCGGGAACCCGTACGAGTCGCGATGGCGCGCGATCTCGGGGATCCGGTACGAACGCCCCTCGCGGATGATGAGCCCCAGCAGACCGTGGCCACGAGGCAGTGGCCCGATCGCGGCGCGGCCCTCGTCGCTGATCCCGCTGGTGATGAATCGCTCGATGATCCCGGCCTCGTCGACGATCCCGAGCGCCGCGTACTGCGCCTCGGCCAGGTCGCGAACCCGATCGACGATCAGCTGCAGGACACGGTCGACATCGAGCACCCCGGCGATCCCGCGAGTCGCGGCGTCGAGGGCCTCGAGCGCGCGGGATGGGACGTCCCATGGACCGGGTTCGGCATGAGGACCGTTCTGCTGCTGGTCGCGCACGTCCAGAGAGTAGCGTGACCTCGATGGTCCACGCGGCCCCCGAAGTCGGGCCACAGGTCACTGTCACCCGCGGCGGCTGGCTGTGACCATACGCCGCATGACTGAGCTTCGACAGGATCACCTGTCCCCCGTCCCAAGCCCAATCCCGTCGGCCGCCGGTGATCAGCCGGCCTCGGGTCCTCCGGTGAGCGTCAGCCGACGCGGGTTCCTGCGGAGCGCCACTGTCGCCGGGGGCGGCCTCGTCGCCCTCGGCATCGCCGCGTGCGCGCCGGCCGCAACGTCCCCGGCCTGGACGCTCGGCCCGACGATTCCGCCGGGGGGTGCCGCGCCGACCCCAGCACCGGGGGCCAGTGCGGATCCGGGTCATTCGATGGCGCCCTCGCCCGGCGCATCGGTGGAGCCGGATCACGACGCGAACGCCCTCGAGACGGTCCAGCGATTCCTCGGTGGCGAGTGGGAGCAGGTCCCCGGCTACGGGAACCAGCCCCTGGAGCCGCGCCTCGACGGCGACGTCAAGGTCTTTGACATGACGATCGACAAGCTGAACCACAGCATCGACGCGAAGAAGGATCCGCTTGCCGCGCTCGGCTTCAACGGCACCTGGCCCGGACCGCGTCTCCAGGTGGTCGAGGGCGATCGGGTTCGCGCCATCTTCAAGAACAATCTCGATGAGACGACCGGGATCCACTTCCACGGTCAGGCCGTCCCCAACGCGATGGACGGGGTTCCCCACGTCACCCAGGACCCGATCAAGCCCGGTGAGTCGTTCACCTACGAGTTCACGGCCAAGCCGGCCGGCTCGCATATGTACCACTCGCATCACAACGCGACGGACCAGGTGGGCCGCGGGCTGCTCGGTGCGTTCATCGTCCAGCCGAAGGACCCGGCACTCCGCTACGACGCCCTCTACGGGGCGACGCAGGACATCATCTGGATCAGCAACGACGCGCTCGGCGGATTCACGATCAACGGGCGCGGCTTCCCGGCGACCGCGACGATCGTCGCCACGCTTGGCGACAAGATCGTCATCCGGTTCATGAACGAAGGCAACATGATGCATCCGTGGCATGTCCACGGCCTGACGATGCGGGTCGTCGCTCGCGACGGGTTCCCGCTGGGCTCCGCCGCGTTCAGCTGCGACACGCTCGGTGTGAACCCAGGCGAGCGCTGGGACGTCGTGATCGACTGCGACAACCCGGGTGCGTGGGCCTTCCACTGCCACATCCTCCAGCACGCCGAGGGTCGCGACGGCATGTTCGGGATGGTCACCGCGCTCATCGTCCAGGATCCGGCGACCGCGGCGGTCCTGGGTCCCGCGACGTCATCGCCCGTCGCGACAGCCGCGGTGGCCGCCGGGTCGACCGCCACGATCTGTCGGATCGGTGAGGCCTGAAACGGCGGCGATGAGCGGGCAGGTGCATGCCCAGGCTGCGTCCGGCCGGCCCCCCGGGCGGATCCGGACGATCCTGCTTGCCACGGATCTCCAGCCCGCCTCCGAGCCCGCGACGACCGAGGCGCTGGCCCTCGCGGCCGCACTCAAGGTGCGTCTGCTCATCGTGTCCGTCATCGATCCCGGCCAGCGGCGTGCCCCCGGCCTGCGAGTCGAGGAACGAGTCGACCAGATCCGTGAGCGGAGAGAGGCAGCTGCCCAGGACCTCGTGGCGAGGGGACGACGGCTCGGCGCTGACGTCAGCTTCCTCGTCTGGGAGGGTGATCCCGGTGAGTCGATCGTCGAGGCTGCAGTCGCCGAGGGCGCGGACCTCATCGTCGTCGGGAGCCGCGGCCGTGGCGCGGTCGGGCGATTCCTGATCGGGAGCGTATCGGACCACGTCGTCCGGCACGCGACCTGTCCGGTCATGGTCGTGCGGGCCACGGCGCACGGCTGACGTCGCGGCAAGAAGCTCGGGATGACGCCCTACTTCGTGTAGGCGCCGGCGGGATCGAGCTCCACGCGGATGAGGCGCAGTTCCTCGTCGGTAGGCGCCGGGGTCACGGCAAGATCGTCGGCGATGCACGGCTCCCAGCCGATCGTCTCGCGAACCTGTTCGAGGGTGGCACCCGGATGGAGCGAGTCGAGGCGCATCTCGCCGTCGTCGCCGAAATGCCAGATCCCGAGGTCCGTCACGACGACCGAGGGACCGCGCCCCAGCCAACCTTGCTCCCGGCGGATTCGCGCGGCGTTCGCGGCCCCGCCGAGGTTGCCTGGCGACGTTCGAAAGTCGATCTTCTCGACGAAGGACCGTGCGGACTGGCGCATGATGATGAACACCTGCCGCGCGTTGATCGCGATCTCGCAGGCCCCCCCGGACCCGGGCAGGCGCGTCGTCGGTGAGCCGTAGTCCCCGATGACCGTCGTGTTGATGTTCCCGAACCGGTCGACCTGCGCAGCCCCCAGGAACCCCACATCGATGAGCCCGCCCTGGAGATAGAAGGCGAAGAGCTCAAACATGCTGGTCACGGCGGTGGCGCCCGTCACGATCGTCGGGTCGCCGATGCTCAACGGGAGTCGCGCGGGGCGAGCACCGAACACGCCGGCCTCGTACACGAGCTCCAGGTCGGGCGCCACCGTTCGCTTGGCCAGGTTCACGGCGATGTTGGGCAGGCCGACACCCACGAAGCAGACGCGCTGGCCGGCCAGCTCCCGAGCCGCAGCGACGATCATCATCTCGGACTGGCTGAACGCAGTGGCCCTTGGGGTCGCCATCAGGGGGCCCTCATCGATAGTCGCCATAGTCGACGACGCCCGAGGGAGCCGGCCCCGGCCGGAGCGACGCCACCCGCTCGGACCCGAGCTTCTCGACGTACTCCTCGCGCCCGCCGAGGCCGTAGACCCATTCATCCAGCCAGGCCTGGGTGGCCGCCTCGTCGCGGGAGATGGGATCCCAGTCGAGGTAGAAGCGATTGTCGCGGTCGTATGACCCCTGGACATAACTGGGGTGGGCGCCGAGCGGTTCCACGACGACCGCGTCCACGATCAGCCCCGGGATGATCGTCCGGTTGGGGTCCGCCCGGATCACCGCTTCGTCGACGACCTCCTCGACGACCACGATGAGCCGGTCGGCGGCGAACGCCGCCTCTTTCTGGCAGCCGAGCAGGCCCCAGACCTGGGTGTCCCCCGCTGCCGACGCGCGCTGGGCGTGGACGATCGTGACGTCCGGCTTGAGCGGCGGGACCGCGTACACCTTGCCGTCGCCGTACGGCGATTCGATCTCGCGGATGAGCGGGTTCGCCTTCGGCAGGTCGGTCTCGAAGTAGCTGCGCAGCGGGAAGAACGGCATGTTCGTGGCGCCGGCCATGTAACGCCCGACCATCCCGAAGTGGCTGTACTCCTCCAACTCGAGCGCCGGCTCACCGGACGCGGCGACCGGCCCGGCCTCGATCCGTCGGCGGATCGCGTTCAGACCGCCCACCCCGGGGTTCCCCAACCACGAGAAGATGAGCTTGCGGGCCACGCCGCCGGCGACCATCTGGTCGTAGATGACGTCCGGGGTCAGGCGCGCCAGGGTCAGGTCGCGCTTTCGCTGGCGGATGATCTCGTGGCCGGCGGCGAACGAGATGAGATGCGTGAACCCTTCGATGGCGACGGTGTCACCGTCGCGGACGAGGTCGGCGATCGCGTCGCGCATCGGCGCGACCTTCGAGGTGCTCACGCGCAGATTATCGGGCACCGGCGGGTCCGCCGGCTGGCACGAGCGGGAATGCGTGAATCGCGCACGCCGCGCTTGACGGGATGCCTACTATTCCCGTGTTCCCGCGCGGATCGCGTCCGTCGGGCGCGGGACGGAGGGTGGAGGAGGCAGTCCCATGTCCATGGTGGCGGCCGGCGAGCTTGGCCGGCAGGTGCGAACACTCTTCCTGGTGGCGATGGCCCTGTTCACCGTGACCATCGTCATCGGCATTCTCAACGGGCTCGACGCGGTCGAGTTCGACCGGAATCAGCTGTTGACCCATGTCCATGCGGGGACGCTCGGTTGGCTCAGCCTCGCCGTCATCGCCGCTACGCTGTGGCTGACGGGGATGCCGGACCGTCGTCTGACGATGGCGTTCGCGATCCTCATCCCGATCTATGTCCTGGCGTTCTACTCCGGGAACCTGGCGGCGCGCGCCATCACCGGCAGCGTCCTTCTCCTCGCGATGGTCTGGCTCTTCGTCTGGGGCTGGCAGTGCGCGATGGCGATCCGGTCCCTTCCGACGCTCGCCGTGGCCCTCGGTCTGACGTCCTTCCTGTACGGCGGGGTCATCGGTGTCCTGCTCCAGGTCCAGCTCGCAACGGGAACGCAGATCTTCGGCGCCGACGGCGACGTGATCGGTGCACATGCTTCCACGATGGTCTTCAGCTACCTGATCCTCGTCGCGATGGGGCTCATCGAATGGCAGGTCAAGGGGACGACCGGCCGGCCGATTCTCGGCGTCGTCCAGGTCCTTGCCCTGTTCGGCGGCGGCGTGCTCGTCGCCGCCACGCTGCTGTTCGCCCCGGATCAGATCCAGGCCGCCGGCGGTCACTACCTGCTCCTGGAGCTGATCGCCGTGGTCCTGTTTGCGATCCGGATCCTGCCCGCGGCCGTGCGGACCGACTGGATGGCCGACTCGGCCCGACGATTCCTTGCCGTGTCCTCGGCGTTCGTCATCGGTGCGATGGCCATCTTCATGATCGTGGTGGCGTCGTTCATCTCGAACCCCGACCCGACGGCAATCAACATCGGGCTGATCGTCGCCAGTGACCACGCGGCGTTCATCGGGGTCATGACGAACATTTTCGTCGCGTTGATGTTCATGCTGGCAGCCGACCGTCAGGATGGCCCGGCGGCGCTGCGCCAGCTCGCGTTCTGGGGGATGAACGTGGGACTCGTCGTGTTCCTGGCCGGACTCATCACCGACACGTCGCTGCTCAAGCAGCTCGGCGCGCCGACGATGGGCGTGTCACTGCTCGTCCTGCTCGCAATCGCCACGATGCGCCTCCGCGCGTCAAACCTGTCGGCCGCGGACGGCTGACGGCAGAGGCGGAACGCTAGGCGGCGCGACCCTCCGCCCCGCCGGCCACGGCGGCGACCGCTTCCTCGAAGAGGCGCAACGCCGTCGCCATCTCCGCTTCGCTGACGGTCAGCGCGGGCGACATCCGGACGCTCGACGGCCCACAGCCCAGGACGAGCAGGCCCCGCTGGAACGCCTGCCACTGGACGGCCTCGGCGCGGTCGTGGCTGTCGAACTCGACGCCGATCATGAGACCGCGTCCACGAATCTCGCGGCAGATGGCGGGGTGGCGCGTCGGGAGCCCCGCCAGTCCTTCGACTGCCTGGCGGCCACGCTCCGCGGCGTTGGCGATCAGCCCGCCCTCGAGCAGGTCAATCGTCGCCAGGGCCGCGGCGCACGCCACCGGGTTCCCGCCATACGTGGAGCCGTGTGTGCCCGCACCCCAGTGCTCGAGCAGGTCGGCCCGCGCGATCATTGCTCCGAGCGGCATGCCCGAGGCGATCCCCTTCGCCGAGAGCAGGATGTCGGGCTCGACCGCCCACTCCTCGACCGCCCACATGGTCCCGCTCCGCCCGGCGCCCGACTGGATCTCGTCGGCGATCAGCAGGATCCCATGGCGATCACAGATCGCGCGCAGGCCCTGGAGGAAGCCGTCCTCGGGGACGAGGTAGCCGCCCTCGCCCTGGATCGGCTCGACGATGATCGCCGCGACCTCGTTCGCCGGAACGAGCTTGTCGAAGAGGACCTCGTCGAACCAGCGCAGCCCCTCGACCGTCCCGAATGGCGCGTGGTAGATGCCGGGCAGGAGCGGTCCGAAGCCCGCGTGGTACTTCGCCTTCGATGCGGTCAGGCTGACCGCCCCGTAGGTCCTGCCGTGGAACGCGCCGAGGAACGCGACGATGTTCTGGCGCCCCGTCGCGTGGCGAGCCAGCTTGATCGAGGCCTCGACGACCTCGGCGCCGCTGTTGCCTAGGTAGGTCCGGGCGCGACCACCCTTGATCGGCGTGATCGCGGCGAGCCGCTCACAGACCTTCGCGTAGATCGGCAGGTAAAAGTCCGACGCGGAGAAGTGAATGAGCTGGGCCGCCTGCTCCTTGATCGCAGCGACGACGACCGGATGGGCGTGACCGGTCGAGTTGACCGCGATCCCCGCGGCGAAGTCGAGGAACAGGTTGCCGTCGATGTCCTCGACGGTCAGCCCATCGCCCCGAACCGGGACGATGGGATACGCCCGCGGCAGGCTCCGCGACGTCCAGGTTTCGTCGTAGGCCACGTGTGCGCGAGCCTTCGGCCCGGGCACCTCGGTGATGAGGTCGGGGACGGGGCGCACATTCGCGATGGAGCGAATGGGGTCGTTGGGGCGCGCCTGATCGCGCGACGGAGCCTGGGCCACGGGGTACCTCTACGCATAGGGTTTATGCAGAGTGGATAGCGCCGAGAGTCTAGCAGAGGGCTACAGCGTCGCGTCCGGGGTGCCGATGGCAGGTGCCGGCGTGCCCTCACCGGGCCGCTGGCGGGGCCCGCCGGGCCGCGCGAGGCACACCCTGTGCGCGCCCTCGTGTGCAACCGCGACGCAATCGGGGAACGATCGGCGTGTCTCGGTGCCGTGTGCCGGCGCGCCCGTCGCGGATGTTCATTCAGGTCTGCAATCCGACGCAACGTGCACACGGGGCGTTGCATGATCGAGCGCCGTCGGGAACGCGAACGCCCGTGGCTCGTCGACGTGGTCGCAGTTGCACACGTGGAGGTGCACTCGACCGGCTGTCGACCCTGTGCGCCCCCCTCGGCCGAGGGTCAGTCGGCCCGACTTCGGCGACGGGGGATGAGCAGGGCGAGCGCGCCCCCGACAGCGAGCCCCAGGACGCCGGCGGCCAGCGGGGCAAGGTCGGGCGATCCAGACGTCTTCGAGGCCGGACCGGGAGCGTTCTCCGTCAGCGCAGCCGGAGCCACCTCGGCCGCCGCAGCAGTGTCGGTTCCCACCACCTCGATGATCCCGGCCATCCCCGGATGAAGGCTGCACGAGTACGGATACAGGCCCGGCTGGGTGAAGGTCTGCGAGTAGGAGTCACCGACGTCGAGAGGAGGGCTTCCCCACGCCGACTGCGTTCCCGTCACATCGTGCTGCGCATTGGACGTGTTCACCCAGGTGACCCGGGTCCCGACCGCAATGCGATCGATCGACGGCATGAACGTACACCCGTCGATCTTCAGCACGGTCGCGGTCCCGACGGAGGCTGGGGTGCCAGCGCCATGACAACCGCCGCCGGCAAGCACGGCAGGGGTGGCG
>JANNUK010000085.1:0-2315 GCA_031395155.1 Chloroflexota bacterium
TGCCACGGCCGGATGACCGACAGGATCACCCGAACAGCGCGTCGACCGCCTGGGCGAAGACCTCGGTGTGGCGGTCGACATCGGCTTCGGTGGTCGACGGCGACATCAGGGCCATGTTGTGGAACGGCGTCATGAGCACGCCGCGGTTCATCGCCCAGAGGTGGAGGAACCGCTCCAGCGCGGGATCGCTGTGGGCCCACTGCTCGGCGCCGTTGCGCGGCGGAGTCGCCATGAAGTGGTACTCGGCGCGGGCCCCGAGGCGGGTCACGTGCCACGGCACGCCGCGCTCGTGGATCACCCGGTCCACGCCGGCCGCCCAGCGCTCGCCGAGCGGCAGCATCCGTTCGAACGCCTCGTCCGTGAGGACCTCGCCGAGGGTCGCCCGGACGGCGGCCAGCGACAGGGCGTAGCCCGCCAGCGTCCCGCCGATCCCGCCGACGTCGGCATCCTCGAGCGCCGACTGCTCGCGGATCCGCACCGCGACCGCTTCGGACAGGCCGTAGGCCGCGACCGGGATCCCGCCACCGATCGTCTTGCCGATGACGAGGAACTCGGGTTCGAGGCCGTCCCGTCCGGTCATCCCGCCGGGACCGGCGCAGATCGTGTGGGTCTCGTCGATGATCAGGAGCGTGCCGGTCTTCCGGGTGAGCTCGCGAACGCCTTCGAGATAGCCCGGCTCGGGCAGGACGATCCCGACGTTCGTCAGCGCCGGCTCGATGAGGACGACCGCGACGTCGCGATCCTCGAGCGCTCGCTCGAGACCGGCGAGGTCGTTGAAGTGGACGACCCGGGTCGTCTCGCGGGGATGGACCTGCGGCCCGACGTTGCCCGTGATCGGGACGACCTGACCCTGCTCGTCGAGCACGGCGATCGCCTCGTCCACCGACCCGTGGTAGCAATGGTCGTGGACGACGACCTTCGACCGACCGGTGATCTGGCGGGCGATCCGCAACGAGAACCGGTTCGCGTCCGTGGCCGACAGCGTGAACTGCCAATAGGGTAGCCCGAACCGCCGTCCCAATTCCTCGCCGGCCCAGATCGCGTCCTCGGTCGGGAGCATGTGGGTGATCCCGCGGCGGAGCTGGCGCTCGACGGCGGCGATTGTCGGTGCCGCGCCGTGGCCGGCCATCGCGCCGGTGTCGCCGAGGCAGAGGTCGACGTACTCGTGGCCGTCAACGCAGGAGAACCGCGCGCCGCTCGCCTCGTCGACGAACAGCGGGAACGGGCCCGCCCACTTGACCATCCAGTTCATCGGCACGCCATCGAGGAGGGAAGCGCGGGCGCGCTCGTGGAGCGCGGCAGATCTCGGGTGACGGGCGACAAAGTCGGCGGTCTCCGCCTCCATGAGGGTGGTCAGGCGGTCTCGGCCGACGGTCGGCGTGGCGAGTTCGGTCATGGGTCTCCGTGTGCTGTGGTGGGGACCCATCATGCCAACTTGGTGGGATCGGCGCCGATCAGGCGCGATGGGCGCGACGGGTGCGGCCCGCGCGACTCAGTGTGCCCGGGAGAGGCTCCGACGGAAGCCGCACTGGCGGCACGTGGCGATGCCGGCCGTGGGATCGAGATCCAGGAAGCTGGCGCAGCCGTTCGTGCCGCAGTACGGCTGGCCGGCCTGGGCCGAGGCGCTGCGACGGCGGAGCCGACGCATGGTGCTGGAGCGGCCCGCGAGGGCCGTGGTCGTGGTTCGCGAAAGCATGTTGTGTGTATCTGTCCTTCTTGCCGCACCTGGCCGTTGTTGTCTGGCCGTGCAGCACCTGGCTCTTGGGCGCGGTGCGCCGCCGAGCGATGTCATGGGACCGTCGAGTGTTCGCGGGAGCGAGTCGAACCGTCGCGTGATGGGCGATTGGTTCGATGCGTCAGACCTGCGTACGACTCATCGGTCTCCCCGAGGATGGACGAGTCGGGCGAACCTGTCAACCGTGACGATCGGTCGACCGATCAGGACCGTCGCTCGATCGCCCGGCCGAAGGTCTCGGGATCCTCGCCACGCAGGACGTCCGAGATGAGCGACAGGCGGCCGGCCGCCGAGTTCGCCCACGCCTGGACCTGGTCGTCGCCGCCGACCCATGGACCGCCATCGACACGATGGTCGAGTGCGAGGAGGCCCCGATCCGCGAGGAGCTCGTCGAGCGTTGCGCTGAACCACGAGTCCGGGCGATCTGGCGTACCTGCAGCGGGGCGCCGGCTGACGCGCACGTCGCCGCGGTGCTCGGGGGGTTCCACGTAGACGTGGACTACGACGTCCGGCGATTCCCACACGAGGCTGGCACCGATCTCGTCGTCAACGATGTCCTGGGCTCGACGAAAACCCAACG
>JANNUK010000087.1:0-7698 GCA_031395155.1 Chloroflexota bacterium
CGTCGACTGCTTCGGCGCCGCCGGCTGACATCGTGGCCCGGCGGATCGCCCTTCTGCACTACACGGCTCCGCCGGTCGTCGGTGGCGTTGAAACGGTCCTCGGTGCGCATGCCCGCCTGTTCGCCGACGCAGCCCACGACGTCAGAGTCATCGTCGGTCGCGGTCGATCGACCGACCCGCGGGTGGAGCTGGTCCGGATCCCGCTGGTCGACTCGCGCCAGGCTAGGGTCGTCAGCCTTCGCCGGGCGCTCGCGGCGGGCCGCACCCCGCCCGAGTTCGGGCGCCTCGCCGGTGAGCTGGCTCGAGACCTCGCGGGGGCCGTCCGCGATGTGGACCTGCTGATCGTCCACAACGTCGGCTCGCTCCACTTCAACCTGCCTCTTACGGCCGCGCTCCATGAGATCGCCACGAGCCCCGGAGCTCCGGTGATGGTCGCCTGGACCCATGACGTCGCCGCGGCGATGCCTTCCTATGTCGGCGATCTCCATGACGGCTGGCCATGGGATCTGATCCGGAGCCCTTGGCCGGGCGTAACGTGGGTCGCCGTGTCCGAGGCGCGTCGCCGCGATCTCGCCCGTGTCTCCGGCGTGGCGCCTGGGGCCATCCGGGTCATTCCGAACGGGATCGACGTCGCCGACAACCTGCGGCTGCATCCCACCACGCGGCGCCTCGTGGACGACCACGATCTCCAGGGCCTGGGTCCCATCCTGCTCACGCCATCGCGGATGACGCCGCGCAAGAACCTCGAGCTCGCCCTCCACGTCATCAGCGAGCTGCGTGTCGCAGCACCCGGTGCGCGGCTCGTCATCACCGGCGCACTCGACCCGCACGATCTCGGATCCCGCGCCTATCGCGAACGCCTGCGCGACCTCGCAGAGTCCCTGGCCGTCACGGCCTCGACAACGATCCTCTCCGACCACGTGCGCGGTCGGGTGGCAGCAGCCGTCGTTCGCGATCTCTACCGCATCGCCGATGTGCTCTTTCTGCCGAGCCACAACGAAGGCTTCGGCCTGACCATCCTCGAGGCGGCGATCGCGCGGCTGCCGATCGTGTGCGCCGACATTCCCGCGCTTCGCGAGGTTGCGCCGACCGGCGCGACCTTCTTCGATCTCGGAGCGTCGCCTCTCGAGGTCGCCCGGCTTGTGGAGGAGCGGCTGGCAGCGGACGCGATGCATCGGCTCGCGGTCCGGACACGCACACAGCTCAGCTGGCCCGCTGTCTATGCGACCTGGATCAAGCCGCTCATCTCAGAGTTGCTGGACGGGCCGGGCTGAGAGCGCCGCCCGTTCGCAAAAGCTGCGGGCCGCGGTGCGGGCCGCAGTGATGCGGGACGCGGTGCGGGCCCCGGTGATGCGGGTCGCGGTGATGCGGGCCGCACTTCCTGACAGACGACAGCCCCTGTAGCCTTCGGCCGGGTTCTCGGACGTCCGCGCCTGAAGCCATGCGTGAGCCCACGGCCGATTCCTGCCATACACTCTCATCACCGCACGTTTGTCAGGTTATCGGGGCCGAATCCGAGCCTTGCGCTCCAGTCAGTGGCATCTGGCAGGAAAGGGCCGCTTTCTCAACCGGTTCCGGCATTCGGCCCGGTCCGACCTGATCCTGGTCATCACCACGCCAGGAGCCCTCTACGACATGACCCCTCGCCGCACCGTCGCCCGTCTCTTGGTCGAGTGCCTTCGCGACTATCGCGAGAACCTGCGCTTGACGGAACGACTCGGCGCGCTCGCCCTCGAGGCCGGCCGACCCTCGTGGCAGGGCAGTTGGCCGCCGATCTCGACGATCGCGTGATCCTTGCACGGCTCGCGGACCTGGCGACGCGTCGCGGATTCTCGCTTGTCCGGGCTGACGATTCGAGGGTGGCCTCAGACGCCGAAGCCCCTATCGCGATCGTCGTCGACCTTGGCTCGCCGGGTGCGGTCGATCGGATCGTCGCCTATCGCCGGTGATGGCCATCGACGCTGCTGATCGGGTCGATCGGGTTCCCTGATCAGGAACCCTGGCACGGTCCGCTCGCGGCCGGTGCGGATCTCGTCGCGAATCGTGGTGCGTTTGTCGTCCAGCTGGCCAACGCGCTCGAGGGAACGATCATCACCTGCCCGCGGCACGGCAGCCAGTTCGACGTGACCACAGGCGCTCGCGAACGGGGCCCGTCCGACTTCCCGATCCGTACTTATCGGGTCGTCTCGGATGAGGGCGCGACCTTCGTGGAGGTTCCGGTCTGAGTCTCGCCGACTTGACTCGTCAACTTCGGGCCCGACTTCGACCATGGGTAGGGACTACGATGCCCCGGTGAACTGCCGTTCCTGCGGTCGGGCGCTCGAGCCCGGCACCCGTTACTGCCCTGGGTGCGGCACCTCCGTCGCGACGTTGTGCGGCAATTGCGGAGTGGCCCTGCCTGCCGACGCGTCGTTCTGCCAGGCCTGCGGCGCGCCGGCAACCGCGACACGGACTGCGGAGTCCGCCGCGACTTCGGCGCAGACGCACCGTGAGCGCAAGGTCGCCACGATGCTGTTCGCCGACCTTGTCGGGTTCACGTCGATGGGCGAGACACACGATCCGGAGGTCGTGTCCGGGCTGATGGGTCGCGTGTTCGAGCGTCTTGCTGATGAGATTCGTCGCTACGAGGGCACGGTGGAGAAGTTCGCCGGCGATGCGATGCTGGCGGTCTTCGGCGTGCCCCACGTCCACGAAGACGATGCCGAGCGGGCCGTGCGGGCGGCCCTGGAGATGCAGGCCGCGCTGGGAAGCCTGGCGGACGGCGGTGGGTCCAGTGAGTTGCGGCCGCGCCTCCGCATCGGGATCGACACCGGCGAGGTCCTCGTCGACCTCGATCGTGCCTCGGGCGCTCGCGACCTGTTCGTGACCGGGGATGCCGTCAACACGGCGGCGCGCCTGCAATCGGTGGCGGAACCGGGCGCGGTCATCGTCGGTGCCGCGACCTACGCGGCGACGCGCGAGTTGGTCGAGTACGAGGAACTGCCGCCGGTCGAACTGAAGGGCAAGGCGGACCTGGTAGTGGCGTGGCGCGCGGTGACGGTCAAGGCTCGCCGAGGTGGCGTGCGCAGCCCCCTTGGCATCGAGGCACCGCTCATCGGCCGTGACGAGGAATTTGCCCTCCTCAAGGAGACGATCCGCCGTGCCGTCGCTGACGGCCGACCGCAGCTTGTCACCGTCGTCGGCGCCGCTGGCGTCGGCAAGTCACGCCTGACCTGGGAGCTGGAGAAGTACCTCGACGGGTTGCCGGAAACGTTCCACTGGCGCAAGGGCCGCTGCCTCTCCTACGCTCAGGCGAGCTACTCCGCCCTGGCCGATGCGATCAAAGCCGATATCCGTTCGGCGGACGATGACGCGCCGTCGATCGTCATCGCCAAGCTTGACGCCCGGCTGGCCGAACTCGACCACGACGCGGGGACGGAGGTTCGCAGCGCCCTGTTGGCAACGCTCGGCCTCGAGGGAGAAGCGCTGGCGCGCGATCGTATCGTCGACGGCTGGAGTCAGTACCTGGGACTTGTCGCCGCAGCGGCACCGCTCGTGCTCGTGCTCGAGGACATCCACTGGGCTGATGAGGGGCTGCTCGACTTCATCGAGTACCTCGCGCGCTGGGGCGCAGGCCCGATCACCATCCTCTGTCTTGCGCGCCACGAGCTGTTCGACCGCCGACCGACCTGGGCCGGCGGGATCTCGAACGCATCGACGATCGTGCTCGAACCGCTCAGCGCCGACGAGACGGGGTCGCTCCTGGACGGTCTGATGGCCGGCGGCCTGCCGGCGGCCATCCGCGAGCGGGTCGTCGGCCTGGCGGAGGGCAATCCGCTCTTCGCCGAGGAGCTCATCCGGATGTTCGTCGATCGCGGCGTCCTGCGCCTGGCCGACGGGGCCTGGGAGCTGGCCCGACCGGTCGAAGAGGTCGAGGTGCCGTCCTCGGTCCAGGCGGTGCTCGCTGCGCGACTCGATGGGCTGCCGGGCGATGAAAAGCGCCTGGCCCAGAACGCGGCGGTCATCGGGCGGATCTTCTGGGACATCCTGCTGGCGCACCTGAGCCGTCTCGGTCCGGGCCCGACCGGCGACCTGCTGCGTCGACTGCGGGTCAAGGAGCTGGTGGTGCCTCGCCAACCGTCTTCGCTCGCCGGCGCCGCGGAGTTCGGCTTCCGCCACGTCCTTGTCCGCGACGTGGCGTATGACTCGCTGCCCAAGCGCGATCGGGCGACCCTGCATGCCGAGGTCGCCGGCTGGGCCGAGGCCACGCTGGCCGATCGGATCGACGAGTTCGCCGAGCTCGTCGCCGGTCACCTTGCGGCCGCGCTCGTCTACGAGGAAGAGCTGGCGGGCTCGCCAGATGATGCAGTCCTGCGAGGCCTGCGCGATCTCACCTACCGCGCCGCCGCCCGGGCGGCTCGGCGGGCGGCGTCGATCTCGGCGCTGCCCGCGGCCCAGCGCTGGCAGGTGCTGGCCATCGACCAGGCGAAGCTCTTGGACGTGCCCGCCCGCGAGCGAGCTCAGCTCGCCGCCGACTACTACACCTATCTCTGGCACGAGGCCGACCCCGCAGAGCGCGCCGCCCTCTTCTCTGAGGCCGTCGCTCTGTTCGAGGGCAGCCCGGAGTTGACGGACGACGACCGACAGCTCCGCGCCCGACTGCAAGCTGCGCTCGGGGAGGCGGTCTACGAGAGGAACGAGGTCGGGGCAGCCCAGACCATCCTTCGAGATGGCATCGCAGCACTCGAGCCGGGACCGCCCAGTCGGGGCAGGGCAGACCTCCTGCGTGTCCTCGGTTGGACGCTCTGGCGCACCGGTTCCCCGCTTGACGCGGCGCCGATCCTGGAGCGGGCGGTTGCCGACGCTCGCGCAAGCGGCTCGGACGACGCCCTCCGTTGGGCGCTCCATGACCTCGGCCTGACGAAGACCATGATCGGTCAGATGGACCACGGCCTCGCGCTCATCGAGGAGAGTTTCGAGATGGCCCGCATGGCCGGCGACCGGGCGTTGCTTGCCCGCTGCTACATCAACCTCCCGATGACCAAGGAGGATCGTGGGGAGCCGTGGACGGAGACTGTACCGATCTTCGAGGAGGGTCTCGCCCTCGCGCGCCGCGATGGGGCGGCGGCGACCATTTCCTGGCTGGCGGCGAACCTCGGGTGGGAGATGGAGGACCTTGGGCATCTCGACAAGCGACTCGCGCTCGCGACCGAATCGATCGACAGCGCTCGTCGGGCCGGCGACGAGCACCTCGCCGCGGCAGGATTCGAGAGCCTGTCCTGGGCCCACCTGCAACGCGGCGAGGTCGAGCTCGCTCGACAGGCACGTGACGTCGCCTTGTCACTGTCGAGGCGGCGGGGGGAAGGCGCCGAGGGCTGGACCGCCCTCCTGGTCGCCGTCTTGCGCTTCGGCGAGGATCCGGCGCGGGCCTACAAGGAGCTGGCGACCACCTTCGAGGGCCTGAAGCCGGATGACCTTACCCGCCCGTCGGTCGGCCGAGCGCTGGCCCGGATGGCGCTTCGGGTCGATGACCGGGACGGCGTCGCCCGCGGTTCGGCGGCCTTCGTCGACTCGTTGGTCGACAAGACGGGTCCGATCAAGGCGATCCATCGACGCTGGATCGAAGGCCTCGTCACGGATCCCGACGGCCACGCGGTCGAGGCGGCGGCAGGCGAGTTCGAAGCAGCCGGCTACCGGCTGCTCGCGGTCCAGGCGTTCGCCGATGCCGCGCTGATCGGAGGTCGCGCCGGTCGCGTGAGCACCGCAGGGGAACGCGCCGTCGCCATCGCCGAGGAGATCGGTTATCACCACCCCCTTGGGCCGCTGCCGGAGACGCGCTGGACTGCTGCGAGCGTGGAGCAGAAGAACCGCTGACCGCGGATGTTGTCACCAGCCTCGCACCGTCGCCCCAGGCATGTCGCCCTCAGGCATTGACCGGGCAGGGACAATTGGAGACCACGGGCGTTCGACCAATATGACGCGAACCGATGGTGCGGCAAGGAGACTTGGGATGAACTCGTCAGGCCCGTTCCCGTCGAGCGTTCTGCGGTCTCCCTCCCCGTTGGCGCGCTGCACCTGCGAGCACTGGATGCACTGCGCCTGTGCGTGCCACGGTCGCCATTGCGACCCTTCGGAGAATTCGTGCGACGTCGCGTTCCTGCCCGACGAGGGCGGTCTCACGCGTTGGGGTTGCGGGGATTGCACACCGGGTGAGCGTGCGCCGCACTATCTCGGTTGCGAGCTGATCGGCTGGAGCGTGCCAATCGAGGGCGCACCTGGCGACGCCGGGTGAGAACTGGGCACTTCTGGCCGGTTGAGAACTGAGAGCCCGATCCGGTTCGCCTGGCACCCCTCGACCACAAGAGCTCGAGCCGCCCGTTCGCGGCTACTCCCTGGCTGTCGAGCTCAGCGCGGTCGCTCCCGTCGCACGGGCACCTGCTGGCCACGGATCCGGGCGCCACGAAGCGCATCGGCCACGCCGTCGACGACGGCAGCCTGGACGTCCACGAGCGCGAAGTCGTCGAAGATCTGGATCGCTCCAACGACCGAGCCGGGTACGCCGGCCTCGTTGGCGATGGCGCCCACCAGATCTCCCGGTCGAATGTTGGCGCGACGACCGCCTCCGACCCAAAGCTGTACCCAGTCCCCGTCGGGGACCGACGGGTGTGGCGGGCCGGGTGGGCGGGGACCGCGGGGAACGGGGCCGCGTCCGACGGGTCCGCCGCGAGCCGTGAACCCGGGACCTGGTCGCGGTCCGGGCCCGCCACCGGGTCGCGGCCGACTGGCTTGGCCTCCGGGACCCGCTCGTCCCGGCGTCGACGGTTCGTGCAGCGGTGGCGACGCCAGCTCGACCTCGTCCTCGTCCGAGAGCCCGGCGCCCTCGATCAGCGAGACGGCGGCCAGCGCGAGATCGACGAGGTCGAACTCCTCGGTCAGCGGCTCGACGACACCCCGGAACCGATCGTGGCCTCCGGCGAGCAGCGCCTCGCGCAGGTTGCCGCGCAGGATATCGGCCCTGCGTTCCCGCAGGTCGGCAACGGTCGGCAGTCGTTCGATGGCCAGCTTTGTCCGCGTGGCCGCCTCGATGTTGCGCAGGAGTCGATGCTCCCGCGGTTCGACCAGGGTGATTGCCACGCCCTCGCGGCCCGCCCGTCCGGTCCGACCGATCCGGTGGACGTACTGGTCGGGATCCGGCGGGACGTCGTAGTTGACCACGTGGCTCACGTGGTCGATGTCGAGGCCGCGGGCGGCCACGTCCGTGGCCACGAGCACGTCCAGCGAGCCGTCACGGAACCGGCCCATGATCCGGTCGCGTCCCTCTTGCACGAGGCCACCGTGGAGCGCGGCAGCGTCGTGGCCTCGACCGCTCAGTGCCGCAGCGAGATCGTCGACTTCGCCGCGCGTCCGGGCAAACACCAGGGCCGACGTCGGGTCCTCCACGTCGAGGATCCGGCACAGAGCCGCGAGCTTGTCCGGGCGACGCACGACGTAGGCCGTCTGGCGCACCTTCGCGACGCCGTCGCCGGCCCCGCGCTCGGCATGGACGCTGACCCGTGCCGGTTCGCGCAGGTGGCGTTTCGCGATCTTCGCGATCGTCGCCGAAATCGTCGCCGAGAAGAGCACCGTCTGTCGGGTGGCCGGGGTCGCGGCGAGGATCGCGTCCAGGTCCTCGGCGAAGCCCATGTCGAGCATCTCGTCGGCCTCGTCCAGCACGACCAC
>JANNUK010000187.1:0-3973 GCA_031395155.1 Chloroflexota bacterium
CTCCGCTCCCGGCCGTCATCACGTGCGTCTCGACAACGGCGGCGGCCCGCGGCGCCGGCCACGCCCGCGCTCTCGTCGCCGCGGTCTGCGAGGATCTTGGCGGGCGCGGCTTCTCCGCCATCGAGGCCTACCCGGACCGAGCCGCCGCACCTGACACGACGAGCGCACCGGCCCCGGAGTTCTGGATCTCCGTCGGGTTCACGCTGGCCGTCGACGACGATCGCTGGCCGGTCATGCGGCGCGAGCTGTGAGCCTCCGCCAGATTGTCGTGGGGCTTGCGATCGTCGTCACGATCGGCGCCTGCGCGCTAAGCCCGTCGTCATCTCCGTCCGCCTTCGTCGCCACCCCGTCGGCGACCGTGCCGACCCCAACCGCCGGGCGCTTCCCGACACCCGAACCGACACCCCCCGCCATCGTGGCAGTCGACCGCGCCCTCCTCGATGTTTTCCCGGCGACGATCGCGGGTCTTACCGTCGAACCCTCACCCGAGGGCGAAGCCGATGCCGCGTCCGACCCTGGTCTCGCGGCCCTCGCCGACGCGTTCGCCGCGGCGATCGCCGTCGATCCCCAGAGCGGCGACTTCGTCTTTGCAGCCGTCGTCGCCGTTCGTGCCGGCATCGTCACCGATGCGGTGTTCCGCGACTGGCGTGACTCGTACGACGAGGGAGCCTGTTCGCAGGCCGGCGGAGTGACCGGACATGCCGAGGCAGCGATCGGCGGCAGGACGGTCTTCATCGGCTCGTGCGCGGGCGGCCTCCATACGTATCACGCCTGGCTCGAGGATCGCGACCTCCTGGTCTCCGCATCGTCGATCGGCGATGGACGTCTCGGGGAGCGCCTCATGGAAGGCCTACGATGACGACAGACCGATGAAGAACGATCGATGACCGAACCGACCGCCGCCCTGCCCGGCGCCCGCCCGGTCCGCGCCCCCCGTGGCACGGCGATCAGCTGCCGAGGCTGGCAACAGGAAGCGGTCCTCCGGATGCTCATGAACAACCTGGACCCGGAGGTGGCCGAGAACCCCGACGCGCTCGTCGTCTACGGGGGGACCGGTCGGGCCGCCCGCAGTTGGGCCGCCTTCGATGCCATCGTCCGCGAGCTCCGGAGACTCGCCGATGACGAGACCCTTCTCGTGCAGAGCGGAAAACCCGTCGGCGTTCTCCGGACGAACGAATGGGCGCCACGAGTCCTCATCGCCAACTCCAACCTGGTCGGGAAGTGGGCGAACTGGGACGACTTCCGCGCCCTCGAGCGCAAGGGCCTGACGATGTACGGCCAGATGACGGCCGGATCGTGGATCTACATCGGGACCCAGGGCATCCTGCAGGGCACGTTCGAGACGTTCGCGGAGGCGGCGCGGCAGCATTTTGGCGGCACGCTGCGCGGGACTGTCACGCTCACCGCCGGGCTCGGCGGGATGGGTGGCGCTCAACCGCTGGCCGTCACGATGAACGACGGCGTCTGTCTCGCGATCGAGGTCGACGAGGCGCGGGCACGGCGTCGGCTGGAGATCGGCTATGTCGACGCGCTCACGCACGATCCCGCGGAGGCGCTCGTGCAGGCGCGCGCGGCGGCGGCCGCGGGCCAGGCGAAGTCGATTGCCCTCGTCGGCAACGCGGCCGAGATCGAGCCGGCCTGGGCGAAGGCCGACGAGCGGTTCGACCTCGTGACCGACCAGACATCCGCCCACGACGCGCTCGTCGGCTACGTGCCCGCGGAGATCACGCTTGCCGATGCCGGCGAACTCCGCCGCGCCCAGCCCGACGAGTACGTCCGCCGTGCCCGGCGCTCCATGGCCGACCACGTCCGGGCGATGCTCGCCTTCCAGGCGGCGGGAGCCGTGGTGTTCGACTACGGCAACAATCTCCGGGCGCAGGCGCAGGACGAAGGCGTGGAGGACGCCTTCGCCTACCCGGGCTTCGTGCCGGCATTCATCCGACCGCAGTTCTGCGAAGGGCGCGGCCCCTTCCGCTGGGTTGCCCTGTCCGGGGATCCCGCCGACATCCATCGCACCGACCGCGCGATCCTCGAGCTGTTCCCCGACGACGCACGACTCCGACGCTGGATCGAGATGGCCCAGGCGAAGGTGCCGTTCCAGGGCCTGCCGGCACGGATCTGCTGGCTCGGCTACGGGGAGCGCGCGAAGGCCGGCGCGGCGTTCAATGAACTGGTTCGAACAGGCGAGGTCGCGGCGCCGATCGTCATCGGGCGAGATCACCTCGATTCGGGCTCGGTCGCGTCCCCGAACCGCGAGACGGAGGCGATGGCCGATGGCTCGGACGCGATCGCCGACTGGCCGCTCCTCAACGCCCTCGTGAATACGGCGGCGGGCGCAACCTGGGTGAGCATCCACCATGGCGGCGGGACGGGGATCGGGTACTCGCAGCACGCCGGGATGGTCGTGGTGGCGGACGGGACGGAACTCGCGGCACGGAAGCTGGAGCGCGTCCTGACGACCGATCCGGCGATGGGCGTCCTGCGCCACGTCGACGCGGGCTACGAACGGGCGATCCAGGTGGCTCGCGACCGCGGGGTCCACGTCCCGATGCTCGAGTAGCGACCCTCACATGGGCTGGTCACAGAGGACCACCGGGTCGACGCCGCGGCCACGTCGCGTGGCGCCCGACGTGGCACGATTGGGGGGATGTCCTTCCTCGTTGAATCGGTCCCCAATTTCTCGGAGGGGCGGCGACTCGACGTCGTCGATCGCCTCGCCGGCGCTGTGGCCGCGACGCCGGGTGCACACCTCCTGGATCGGACGAGCGACGCGAGCCACAACCGCAGCGTGCTGACGATCGCTGGCGAATCGGACGCGCTGGTGGACGCGCTCGAAGCGGCCGTTGCGATCGCGGTCCGCGACATCGACATGAACGCCCACTCGGGTGAACACCCTCGGATCGGGGCGGTCGATGTCGTGCCCTTCGTCCCCCTCGGTGACACAACTATGGAGCAGTGCGTCGGGCTGGCCGAATCGTTCGGCAAACGCATGTCCGAGCGTTTTGGCGTGCCCGTCTTCCTCTACGCCGAGGCCGCCCGCCGGGCCGATCGGGTCAAGCTGGCAGACGTCAGGCGTGGGCAGTACGAGGGACTCAAGGCAGAGATCGAACAACATGGACGCGAACCCGATTTCGGGGCAGCCCGGATGCACCCATCGGCCGGCGCCATGGCCGTGGGCGCCCGCCCGTTTCTCATCGCCTACAACATCAACCTGGCCTCGGCCGACCGGGACCTCGCGGTCCGCATCGCCCGTCGCATCCGGGAGTCGGGTGGCGGGCTGCCGAAGGTGCAGGCCAACGGGTTCTTCATCGAGGAGCTCGGCTGCGCGCAGGTGTCGATGAACGTCCTCGACTTCACCGTTACTCCGCTCTGGCTCATCTGGGAGACCGTCCGTGCCGTGGCCGCCGAGGACGGCATCGATCTCGTCGAGTCCGAGCTCATCGGGCTCGCGCCAACTGCGAGCTTCCTCGCGGTGGCCGACCGCGCCGGGGCGGACCCGGATGCATCCGTCGAGGAGCGCCTCGCGGCGGCCGCCACGTTCCTCCGACTGCGTGACTTCTCGCCGCTTCAGGCGCTCGAGCTGAGGCTCGAGGCCGCACGCTCGACCGTGGGACGGTGACGCTCAGGGTCCTTCCGGGCGGTCGCGACGCCGGGCCGGCGTCCGGCCTCCTCATCCACGGCGCGGCCGAGATCGTGACGATGGCCGGCGGCCTCCGTCGAGGCGAATCGCAGGCGGACCCGGGCGTCATCGGATCTGCCGACGCGGGTTCGCCGGACGGCGACCCCGTGGTGGCGGCATGGGAGGGTCGGATCGTCGCGGTCGGCCCGCGAGCCGATGTCGAGGCGCGACTCGAGGCCGACGGCCTGCCGCTCGCCCGATTTGCCCGATTGGACGCTCGCGGCGGCACGGTGACGCCCGGGCTCGTCGACCCGCACACGCACCTCCTGTTCGGGGGCTCCCGTGCCGGCGAGC
>JANNUK010000176.1:0-5499 GCA_031395155.1 Chloroflexota bacterium
GCGGAGTTCCTGTCACGGCGTTTCTCCATCCCCTTGTTCGGCCCTATGGCGAGACCGGCACGTTGGCGCACTGCTTCACCTCGGCGGGACGCTCCGCCTCGATCGTGCGCCCGAGGTCGAACATGGCGAACCAGGCCTCGACGCCACCGGCCTGTTCGAAGGCGGCCTGCGGATCGACCGCGTCCGGTTCGCCCTTCGCCGCGGCCAGCTTGGCGGCGGTCATCGCCTCGAACGCCACGAACACCCGGTCGAGCTGGGCCATCATCGGCGCGGCCGGTGGCCAGCCGCCGGCCTGCGCGACATGCTGCCGCCCCGACTCGAGTTCGGTGGTGATTTCGGCCGCCAACGGCTCGGCCGCCGCGCCGTCATGGGCCGCGACCGCAGCATCGAGGGCCTTGCTGAGCTCGGACCCCGCGGCGGTATCCGGGTTGCCGACGGCTCGGAACATGGCATCGAAGGCGGCGCAGAAGCTGACCGCGTACTCCTCGAATGAGGTAGCAACGGGCGCTGGCGTGAAGCTCGGCAACGAGGGGCTCGGCGCGCCCACCCCGCAGGCGCTCAGCGCGGCCACACTCACTGTGATCAGCGCGATCCGCAGATGACGTCGACGCATCTCATCGCCTCCCCTTCCATCACGAACGTGCGACCTTCGTAGGTCAACGTGTCAGACAGTACGACGCGGTGCGTTGCCGACCGTCACCGCTGAGCCGTCCACGAGCCGTCCGTGCACGCGCCGGGGGTATACTTGGGGCTGGACGCGCACTTAGCGTTCCAAGCGCGCTTCATAGGTCCACTCGCGGCTGAGCTCCCCGCACCGGCCGCGAGCCTGCTCAGCTAGACCCTGGGAGGACCGGAAGATGAAGCCCCTTATCGTTCTGATCGGGCTTGCGCTAGTCGTCGTCGTGTTGATCGCCATCGGGGCGGGTGGGATCGCGGGTGGTCGGTCGGGGGCCGTCGAGATCTCCATGTACGAGATGCGCTTCGCGCCGAGCCAGATCTATGCCAATGTGGGCGTCCCACTCACGGTTCGGCTGTCGAATGTGGGCAACGTGCGCCATGACCTGGCGTTCCCGTCGGTGTCGATGCCCAACCTCCAGGGCCTCGAGTCCAACCTGGGCCCGGGCGAGTCGACGACGATCACCCTCAGGTTCGATGAGGCCGGCACGTACACGTTCATCTGCGCCCTGCCCGGTCACGCGGCCTCGGGCATGACGGGAGCGGTCTTCGTTCGACCGTAACGTCGCAGGTTCGGTGGCCAGCCCAGAGTGGTCCGACGTCGGGGCGCCCGAGCCTTCAGGGCGGGCGGGTGCGTCGATGCCCTTGTCGGCGGCGTTGACGACACGGCTTGCAAGTTATAGGATCGCATGGTCTTCCTATAACATCGAGGCGCGATTCATGGTTGGGTATAACCCGACAGTCCGGGAGAACGCGGCCGGTCGATCTGTCCGAGTCGGATCCGGCGAACTGGCCTACGAGGCGTTCGTTCCATCCCCCCTGCCGCCACGTCTCGATCTCGGCGACGACCTGTTCAGGGCGCTCTCCGAGGCCGATCGCGCCCTCGGGGAGCTGAGCGGTCTTGGACGCACCCTGTCCAACCCGGATCTGTTGATCAACCCGTTCATCAGGAAGGAAGCGGTCCTGTCCTCGAAGATTGAGGGCACCCAGGCCACGATCACCGACATCTACATGTTCGAGGCGCGCGGCACCCCGAGGCCCACTGACGAGGCGGTGGGCGACCTCCGTGAGGTCATGAATTACGTTGCCGCCCTCCGATACGGCCTCGATCGGATCGATGAACTGCCGATGAGCGCGCGTCTGATCCGAGAGTTGCACGAGCGCCTGATGGCCGGCGTGCGCGGACAGGAGCGGAGCCCCGGCGAATTTCGGACAAGCCAGAACTGGATCGGCGCCCCGGGGAGCCTTCTCGCCGACGCCTCGTACGTCCCGCCGCCGCCCGCGGAGATGAATGAGGCGATCACCGAGTTCGAGCGGTACGTCAATCGGGAGGTGGACCCACATCCGCCGCTCATCCGGCTCGGCCTGATCCACGTCCAGTTCGAGATGATCCACCCGTTCATCGACGGCAACGGCCGAATCGGGCGGTTGCTGACCAGCTTGCTGCTCGTGCGCTGGAATCTGCTGCCCGTACCGCTTCTCTACTTGAGCGCATACCTCGAGCGGGCGCGCGACCAGTACTACGCGCATCTCAGTGCGGTGAGCGATCACGGTGCGTGGACGGAATGGCTTGTCTTCTTCCTGCGTGGGATTGCCGAGCAGTCTCGCGACGCGACGTCTCGTGCAAAGCGGCTGCAGGAGCTGCAGACAGCGTGGCGCGAGGCAGTGACGCACGCGCGGTCATCTGCCCTCTTGTTACGGCTGGTCGATCACCTGTTCAAGTCGCCCGTCGTCACCGTGCCGGCGGTGGCGGATCTGCTCGGCGTCACGTATCCGGCCGCCAAGGCGAACCTCGAGAAGCTCGTCCAGGCGGGCATCGTCGAACCCTTCGACGTGGTCAGTTACGGGCGGCGCTATTGGGCTCCCCTGGTTATCAGGACGATCGGCGAGTAACCAGCCGGCTCCCGCCGCCCTACTCCCCGAACAGCGCCGCCTGCTCCGCGGCCTTCTTCTCGACGCGCTCGGCACGCTGGTAGGTCGGCAGGACGAGGAGCGGGAGGTCGGGCCGGCGATGCTCCTCGAGGATCTCCGCGATCGTGAGGATCTGGATCCGCTGGCAGTCGCGACCGGACAGCTCCGAGTGGTAGACCCCGGCGGTCGCCGCCTCCAGGCGCATCGGGGCTGACGGCTCTTCCAGGGTGACGAACAGGCCGATCTCGGCCTTCTCGCGTTCGAGGACGCCCTTGAGGTCGCGGATCATGCTCGAGTTCACGCCGCCGCTCTTGACGCTGACGAGCGCCCGACCGACCTCGCCGCGCGGCCCGGTCGAGAAGCTGATGACGCCGTCGATACCCTTGTCTGCGCCTTTCTTCTGCGTCCCGCCCTGGGGCTGTGCGCCGATGAGATCGAGCGCCCACCACTGGAACTGGTACTGGCCCTCGAGCCCTGCGCCCTTGAGGAGCTGGCGCGCCCCGTCGACCTCGGTCGGCTGGCCGATAACCTCGACGAGCCGTCAGCCCGAAGCTATCCTTGAGCCGGGCCTTCATGACCGCGATCGACAGGTACGTGATGTCGATCCCGATCCAGTGCCGTCCGAGCTTCTGCGCCGCTACGAGCGCGGTGCCACATCCGCAGAACGGGTCGAGCACGACGTCGCCGGGGTTCGACGAGGCGGTTACGACCCGTTCCAGAAGCGCGAGCGGCTTCTGGGTCGCCCAGCCCAAGCGTTCGCGAGCCATCGCATTCACGGGCGGAATATCGGTCCACATGTCCTGGAGTGGAACCCCGGACATCTCATCCAGGTAGCGCTTGTAGCGCGGGAAGCCCGTTCGGGTGTACACGAGTCGACCCAGCCGCTCGAATTCCTCCATATTGTCTCGTGAATACGCCCAGTACCGACCATCGGGGGTCGGACGCCGCGCCACTCATATGAGGTGTCACCGCCGGGCTTGTTCGCCGTGAGATCTGAGTCCGTATACAACCGCCCTGTGCCAGGTTCGACCTGTCGGTACTTCGAAGCGACGTGCTCGTCCGAATACGGCTGGAACAGAACGTTCCACGTCGTGTCATCGCTTCGGGTGTAGAAGAGAAGGACATCGTGCACTCGCCCGGCTCTGTTGCCCCCCTGCTTTGCATCGGAGTGGGCACTAGTTCGTTTCCATACCACCTCGTTCCGAAAGAAACGTGGCCCAAACACGCCGTCGAGAATGAGCTTCAGGTAGTGACTGGCCGTCGGGTCGCAATGTAGCCAGAGCGAACCTGTCGGCCTCAGTACGCGGTGGAGCTCGACGAGGCGGACGGCCATCTCGACCAGGTAGGCCATCATCTGGTTCTCGCCGATGCCCGAGCGCAGGGCGGCGACGATCGTGCTGACCGTCGACGGGACGCGGCCACCGTTCTGGGCCGTGTTCGTCAGGTAAGCGTACTGGGCCTCGGCATCGGGTCCCCAGTGCCAGGTGTCCTCGAAGGCGAGGAGCTGGGCGTCGCTATTGCGGCCCGACTCGTCCTTGAAGATGACGTTGTAGTCCCGGTTCGAGTTGAAGGGCGGATCGAGGTAGACGAGGTCGACCGACGCGTCCGGGACATACTTCCGCAGGATCTCCAGGTTGTCGCCGTAGTAGAGAACGTCCGTGTTCACAAGATGGAGCATACCCGGCCGCCATGCTGTCTCGACACCACCTCACGCTGCTCGGCAGTACACGCTGGCCGGACGGGAGATCGCAGCCCTCGGCTAGCGCCCCGACGACGGGATGATCGACGCGGTCAGCCAGTACCGCCGTCTACCCAACGCGGCCTGAAGTGGCCGCTCGTCACTAGATCGACGATCCCTCCGGACTGCCCGCCGAATGCACGCTTTCGGGTCCCGGGCCCCGACCGGTGGCTATTGCCTCCCGACGGATGACCGAGACGCTGTCATGACGGCCAGGCGATAAGATATCCGGAGGGAGGCACGGGGCCGCGAGGCTCCACCAGTGCGGCATCCCACCACGGTCGCCCCTTACGTCGCGCTGTGCCAGTGGCGAGACCGACCCGTGTCGCGTTGGGCGCTCCGGCGCCCAGATTGGAGGTCGTTCGATGCGTTCCCGCTTCCGGACGCTGTGGATCGGCGCCTTTGCGCTCGTCCTCGCCCTGCCCGGCGTTCTCCTGGCAGGCGCTCAACCCGCCGGAGTGACAAGCTCGAGTGGGGTCGCGGCCATCGTGCCGCCCGGCACCGTCATCCGCCTCGGCGGGGCCAACCGCTTCGCCACGGCCGCGGCGATCAGCGCCGCGACCTTCGCGCCCGGCGTGCCGGTCGCCTACATCGCCTACGCGTCCAACTTTCCCGATGCCCTCGCCGGAGCCGCCGCCGCCGGGACCCTGCCCGGTCCGGTCCTGCTGGCCGCCACGAACCTGCCGATCAACGCGGCGACGACGGCGGAGCTCACCCGGCTCAAGCCACACCAGATCATCGTCCTCGGCGGCACCGGCGTCATCAGCGACGCGGTCAAGACTGCGCTCGCGGCCTACGCCGTCGGTGGCGACGTGAGCGCTCCCCCAGGCGTTCCCGGTCCGGCCGGTCCGGCCGGTCCGGCCGGTGCCACCGGAGCCACCGGTCCGGCCGGTCCGGCCGGCATCAGCGGATACGAGGTCGTGACCGATACGACAGCGTTTGACGCGACAACCTACAAGGAGCTCACGGTGCCCTGCCCTCCTGGTAAGACGCTGATCGGCGGGGGTGCAGGTACTTTCTGGCCCGGGATCGAACGGCCGCAGCTGGTTTCAAGTTTCATGCTATCCGGTGGGTGGTATGGCGATGCTCAGTACGACGGGTCCACGCCGGAAGCCTGGTACCTCGAGGTGCAAGCAATCTGCGCGATCGTAGCGCCGTAGGAACGTCCAGACACT
>JANNUK010000226.1:0-2815 GCA_031395155.1 Chloroflexota bacterium
GGCGATCGCCGGAGCGAGCGCCGGTTCGGGAACGACCTTGGCAACGATCGCCGTGTCCGGGCAGGCGCTGACGCAGGCCATGCAGCCCACGCACCTGTCGAGGAGGAACTCCGGGATGCGTGGGGCCAGCCGGCTGAAGTCCCGCGTCGCCGATGTCCCCGGCGGGATCACGCTGCGGGCCAGGCCGGCGTCGGCCGGCATCTCGGCGTCGGCGATCCCGCGCCTGTAGGCGGGAACGATCGACCGTCCGAAGTCCTCGACGTAGCGATCGACATCGAAGAGCGGTGGCGCGAGCGCCGCGAGACGTGACTCGTGCGCCTCCTTGAGCTCGCCCGCCTGCTTGACCAGGAGTGCCTCGTCAGTCATCGGCGTCGCCGGGATCCGATGGCGTTGCGGGCTCGGGCGCGTCGTCTCCCGACTCGACCTCCGCGGCGATCGCGTCGATCAGATCGGTCATCGACAGGACCCCGATCGGGTGCAGTGGGTCTTCGTCGTCGACCACGACCAGCCGATGGATGTGATGGCGCTCCATCTTCCGGGCCGCCGTCGTGAGAAGCGCCGAGCGTTGGACGGTGACCGGCGGGCTCGTCATGAGATGACGGACGGCGAGGCCGGGCCAGTTCGCCCAGAGATACTCGGTCGATCGCGCCCGGGCCAGGTCGGTCTGGGACAGGACGCCAACCAGCGAGCCGCTCCCGTCGACCACCGGCAGGCCGTGGATCCGCTCACGATGGAGAAGCTGGACCGCGTCGGACAGCGGCGCATCGGCCCGAATCACGATCGGCTTGCGGGCCATGCGGTCACCGACGGTCGGCGGACGCCGGGTCGCGGTCATGGGAACGCTCCTTCCGGGATGGCGGCCGTCGCGGCGGGATGCGCGGCGGGATCCGCTGTGAGGTCAGCTGGGTGCCCAAGTCCCAGGGCGGCCGTCACGTCGATGACGCCGTCGTAGGCCGCCGCGATCACGGCAAGATTGGCGTCGACGACGGCTCCGCCGCGCTTCCCGAAGAACCGGCCCAGCCGTTCGCTCACCGCGGCGAGCAACGCGTCGCGCCCGAGTCCGGCCTGCTCGGCGAAGGGCGCCACGCGGAGGAACACGCCAACAAGCGCCACACCGCGCATGCGTACAACGAGATCGGGCCGTGGGGCGTGAACGGCCGCGAGAGACGTCGTGTCCAGCGCCGCGACGCGGATCCCCCGGGCGACGATGTCCGCCCGGGCCTGGGCCGGGATCGATCCCCAGAGGGCCTCCGGATCGATATGGGCCGACTCGATGAACAGGGTTCCGCCGTCGACGAGTCCGCCAAGGGGATCGCCGAGGCCGAACGCCGAGACATCGTGGAGCGGCACGAAATCCACCCGATCGAGTTCGGCGTGGAGCCGGATCGGCTCGTCGGCGATGGTCAGGAAGTAGGTCGTCGGCAGGCCCTTCTTCTCCGAGCCGTAGCGCGGATAGGCCTGGACGTACTTGTCGAACAGCTCGCCCACAAGCGTTGCGACGAGCTTGTTGGTGGTCACGCTGCCGAAGCCACCGATTGAGTGTCCGCGGAGGCTGTAGGCCCCGGCCGGACGCAGATCGAGATCCTGCCGCTCGAGCGCCATCGAGTGGCGGATCCCGAGCACGAATCGACGCTCGGGCCTGTCGCCATGATCGGCCAGACGATCGAATACGGCGGCGAGATCACCCGCGGCCACGTCGCGTGACCCGAGCCCCGCCGAGATCGACAGGATGCGTGGCACGAGCCCGCCCTCGGCGGCCACGTCGTAGAGCGCGGCCCGGATCTCGCGGGCGAGGGGATTGGTCACGGCCAGTGGCTCATCCGTCCGCTCGACGACACCAACGGCGCGCGCGCCAGCCAACGCACGGGCCAGGGCGCCGCCGGGGAACGGCCGGAATGCCGTGACGGCGATGGCGCCGACGGGCCGGCCGGCGGCACGCAGGTGGTCCACCACGGCGATCGCGGTGTCCGCGATCGTGCCCATCGAGACGAGGATCTCGTGGGCGCCCTCCGTGCGGTAGGTCGAGATCGAGCCGTGCGTGCGACCGGTCAGGGCAGCCCATTCGCTCATTGCCTCATCGAGCAGGGCCGGGATGCGGTCGGTGTAGGCACGCTGCCCGATGCGGCCCTTCATGTAGCTGTCCTGGTTCTGCAGGACGCCGCTCATGAGCGCCTCGGATGGGTCGAACAGGTCGCGGATATGGTCGCGAGGATCGCCGACGAACTCGCGCATCAGGTCGTCCTCGGGCAGGAGCACGTTCTCGAGCGTGTGCGTCGTCAGGAACCCGTCCTGGGCCACGATGAACGGCGTCTCGGAGGCCTCGGCGACGCGCCGGGCGATGACCGCGAGGTCGGCTGCCTCCTGGGCATTCCGGGCGAACAGGATCCCCCACCCCGAGTCTGCGACCGCCATCACGTCGTCGTGGCCAGCGTGGATATTCAGTGCCTGGCTGGTCAGGGCGCGCGCTCCGACGTGGAAGACGACCGGCAGCCGCTTGCCCGAGATGACGTGGAGGACCTCTTTCATGAGGACGAGGCCCTGGCCGGCCGTGAAGTTCGTCACGCGACCTCCGCTCAGCGCGACACCTTCGGCCGCCGACGCGGATGAGTGCTCGGACTCGGGTTCGATGAACCGGATCGGCGTGCCCCACAGGTTCATCAGGCCCTGGGCGACCCCGGCCTGGAAGATCGCGGCCATCGTGGTGGACGGCGTGATCGGATAGACGCACGCGACCTCGGAGAGCCGGGTCTCGACATGAGCAACGGCCTCCGACCCATCGACGATGGCCGGGATGCCCGGGTATCGGGGGCGCAAC
>JANNUK010000243.1:0-4312 GCA_031395155.1 Chloroflexota bacterium
TGCACCCAGCCCAGCTGCCCGCCGACGTGGCCGCCACCCACCGTCAGCTCGCGCCGCTGGATCGCGTCGCCGACCTTGACCTCGATCCACGCACCAATGGCGTCCCGGTTCGGGTTCGGCTGGCTCAGTCGAAGCTCCAGCCAGTGGCCCATGGACGCTGCCGTGGCGGCGTCGCCAGCGCCGACATTCCGCCAGAGCTTGACAGGCGCCCCGAGATTGACCTCGATCAGGTCCAGCAGACCGTCAAGGTTGAAGTCCACCAGTGCCGCGCCTCGACCGCGATCGAAGCTGACGATGCCGGCGGCCTCGGCCGCCTGCGTGAACGACCCGTCGGGCTGGCCGAGGAACAGGTCGCTCGGATCGCGGCTGGCGAAGTCGGGCATCGCGCTGACGTTGCCCTTCGAGATGAAGAGATCGACGAAGCCGTCGTTGTTGACGTCGGCGAACTCCGGATGCCAGGCCGTCGACGGCAGCACGTCCCCGCCGGTCGCCGGCTGCGCCGCGAGGACGCCGCGCTTGAGGGCGATGTCGCGGAACGTGGGCCGGTCCGGACCGCTGGTCAGCGTCTGGAGCTTGTTGTCACCCTGGCTGGTGAGGAAGACCTCCGGATAGCCGTCGCCCGTCACGTCGTAGCTGGCGATGCCCATGCCCCAGATCTGCATCGACACCCAACCGTCGTCGGCGGTGTAGGCCCGCGGCGGTTCACCCACGGCGACCCGCCAGAGCTGCTCCTGACCGTCGACGTAGTAGTGGCGGTCATTGCTGACACGGAGATCGCGGCGACCCGATCGGTCCCAGTCGCTGAACAGCATCGACAGCGTGCAGTAGCCGGGCGCCAGCGGCACCGGCGGCGCGTACCCATTGCCGCTCGTGTCGGGGCGGACCAGCGCGTTGTCCGCGCACTCGGACGTGGGCGCCTCTGCCGCGTCCAGCTCGAGATAGTTCCCGATCGCCAGCGTCGGCCAGCCGGCCGCGCCCTCCCAGGTGGCGCTGAACGCGATCGCCCAGCCATCGCCCCCGTCAAATCGCCAGGCCGCGTCGGCCGGCTCGAACCGACAATCGCCGAGGCCCCGGAGCAGGGTCGCGCCGCCCACGCGAAGGACCGCGAGGTCGACCTGCCCGTCACCGTCGATGTCGATGGGGTACGCCCCGGTGACGCCGGTCATGTCGGTAACGGGGGCCGCACGGGCGGAGAAGCGCGGGGCGCCCCCGGTGGGGCTCTCGTTCCGGAAGAGGGCGGCGGGTCGCTCCCCGCCCGAGACGTAGAGATCGGGGCGTCCGTCATCGTCGCAGTCGAACACCGCCACGCCACCGCCGGTGAAGAAGGTGATCGGCCCGTCGTAGGTGTGCACGACACCGGCCGCCACCGCCTCCTCCACGAACTGCGGCGGCCCCAGTGAGGCGCCGGGCGTGGGGGCACCTCCCAGAAGCGCTGCCGCAGCCAGCGCTGCCGCGATCAACGTACCCGCCCCGGCGATGCCCAGGATCGCGATCTCAGCGGGGGCCCGCCTCACCCGTCGATCGCCCCCGTGTAATAGCGCTGGGCGAGCGCCCAGGCGTTCCTTCCGCACTCCGCCCCGATGCGTCGGCCGGTGAAGTCGTCGGCCTGGATGTGGATCCCGCCCCACAGGCGCGACTGGCCGGCCTGGTCCGCCGTGTCGTAGTACGTCGCCCACTCGAGGCGCACGTCCTGGGTCGGACCTGCCTCGAACTTGAGTGAGCCCGCCTTGATCGTGTAGCCGCTGACGCCGCCCGGGTAGTACTCGCTGCCCGTGAAGCCGACGAGGACCTCCGCCGCGGCGCGGCTGAACGTGCTGTGCCCGGAGATGTACCCCGCGAAGGCCGGCGTCACGAACGTCGGCAACTGGTACGGAACCCAGGCGCCGGCAAGCATCCAGCGCACGCCACCCACCTGCGTCTTGGGATCCTCGGGGATGCCGGCCCAGGCGCGGATCGCGATCTCGCTCTCGTGGCCGGCCAGGGCAGCGTGGCGCTGCCCGGGCCCCGTCGTGGCCGCCGTGACGACCTCGATGAGCCCGGGGGCCAACGGCAGGCCCTCGCGATCGTAGGATGGACCGCTCGGGTCGCTGGACTGGCCGCGCCCGCCGAGGTATCGAATCAAGGAGATCGGGCGGCTCGAGTCGTAGTAACCCTTCAGCCCCCATGCCGCGATCGCCGCGTCGTGAACCGCGCCGTTGATCGCGAAGTACAGCTTGACGTCCCACTCCAGCCGGTCCACCGCGGGTCCCCGACCGCCGATGCGGAGGTCCGGGGCGAGTTCGTCGGAGACCAGGCTAGCGATCACGTTCCAGTGGCCCGGCGGCGTTTCGGACTGCGGGCCATCGGCCCAGAACTCGGCCACGACCCGGCCGAAGTCGGCCTCGTTGACGACGTGGGGCTCGTAGGGAAGGCCGGTGGCGGGGTTGATCGGGTGACCACGACCATCGTTGGTCCCGAGCGGGTTGCCGCCGCGGGCGCCCGGGGAGATGTCGATGGTGGCGCCGTTCGCGGGATCCAGCCGGCTGCTGTCCAGGATGACCTCGACAAGCTGCTCCTTGAGCGCCCGGTTGGTCGCCGGGTCGTCGAGCCGGGGCGGCGGGCCCGGGTCGATCGGCACCCCGTTCGGTCCCGTGGCCGGCAGCGCGAACCCGGTCACCTGGCCCCAATGCGGACCCACGAACTGCTGGACGCCGTTGGTCACCGGGATCCCGTTCTGGGAGATCATGTGCTCGAGCTGGAGCGGCTGCCACCGATCTGGGTCGGTCATCACGTTCCCGGGAGCCGCGACGGTCAGGGGTGGGTTCACCGGCGCGTAATCTGGATCGGCATACCCTCCGGTCTCGTTCGAGCCGTCGGTCCGTCCGAAGGCCAGCACCGCGGCGGCGATCCGATTGCCGATGGCGGCCGGCGAGTCCCCCTCCGTCGTGGTCACGGCGAGCGGATAACAGAGTGCGTCCATGAGGTCCGCGAACTCGGACAGCGACACATCCCCGCCGACGGCCTTGATATAGCGGGCGGTGAGCACCCGGTAGGCCGCATAGCTGATCGCCTCGTTTCGAGCGGCCGTCGCATCGAACGCGCTGTGCTTCTCCTGGACGAAATGACCCGACGCGGTCGAATCGTAGGCGGCCCAGGCGTCCCACATCGCCGCCGAGACGTGGAACAGGTTGCGGGCGTGGACGGTGGGCGCCGGGAGGGCGCGCCGGATCGCGTTCAGGAGCGCCTCGTCCCAGCGCCGGGCAACGGACCATTCGGACGGGCTCGCGCTGGAACGGCAGGCCGAGCCGGCCCACGGCTGGGCGACGGCCAGTGCCCCGCCCAGGACCACGACGACGGCGACGATGGCGACGAGGATGAAGGTGCGTGGCCGGAGCCTGCGCTGGGGTGCTACGCCGGTGGTCGTCATGGTCGTCCTCCTGTCGAGGTGCTCCGTCGTCGGGAACGGGGCGGGCGCGTCAGCGGCGCGCGGCTGGACCGGGCGGCCCGGTCCAGGTCGACCAGCGCGGCGATCGTCCCCCGGCTGAACGCGAGGTCCACTCGGGGCGACGTACCGTCCAGGATCGCGGCGGTCAGGTCGTCCACCTCCGCCCCATACTGATCCAACGAGTCGACCTCGATCGGCGTCGCCTCGCGGCCCCGCCACATGACCAGCGACGGCGGCGGACCGAACGGCTCGGGCAGGAACGGGGCGGTCAGGACGAGCGTGGCGTCGCTGCCGACGATCTCCACGCGCTCGCGGTCCGGTGCGGCAAATCCGCTGTCGAACTGGGCGAGGAGACCGCCGGGAAAGTGGAGCTGGCCCAGGAACGTCCGGTCGATGCCGCGCTCGTCGAAGCGTGCCAGCGCCTGCACTGCGTCGGGTTCCTCGCCGGCGATCCGCCGCGCGAGGCTCACCGGGTAGCACCCGACGTCCCACAGCGAGCCGCCACCCATCGCCGGATCGGCCCGCGGGTCGTCGGGATGGCTGAGGAAGAACGAGAACGTTCCGTTGACGAGCTCCAGGCGCCCCAGTGCGCCGCCTCGCGCCAGCTCGACAGCCCGCAGGATCTGCGGGTGATGGAGGTACATGAACCCCTCGGCGGCCATCCGTCCGGCGCGCTCCGCCGTGCCCGCGATCGCATCGACGTCACCGGGCGTCAACGCGAGTGGCTTTTCGCACAGGACGTGCTTGCCGGCTTGGAGCGCACGAATCGTCCACTCGGCATGGAGATGGTTCGGCAGGGAGATGTATACGACATCGACATCAGGCGAGGCGAGAAGCGCGTCGTACGACCCGAAACTCGTGGGGATTCCATGCTCGGCGGCGAACGCT
>JANNUK010000251.1:0-2478 GCA_031395155.1 Chloroflexota bacterium
CAGCGGATCCTGCGGCAGGCCGGGATTGAGCCCGAGCTCCTCGACTCGTCAGGCGACCCTGGTCCCACCGTCGAGGGCTCGTCGGGCCGGAGCTTCGCCGTCGTAGGCGAGCAGGATGCGCTTCATGTCGATGCTCCCTTCGGCGCCATCGCCCGGGGACGTCTCCGTGACGGTGGAACCAGTGCGAGCATCGCCCCGGGCTGGGGGCGCCGACCAGCGCCCAAGGTCACGTCCGGACAGGCCGATCCGCCTGTTCAGTTCCGCCTGTTCAGTCGGCGACGCGAACGACCCAGCGGCCACGGGCCGCTCCGGCGAGGATCCCGTCGAGCGCAACCTCGAGGCCATCGAGGCCCACCTCGCTCACGCGCTCGCCGAGGGCGCGCGGGCGCAGGTCGTCGGCCAGGCGCGCCCACATGGTGCGTCGTTCATCGATCGGGAGATTCGCCGAATCGATCCCGAGGAGCGCCACGCCACGGAGGATGAACGGGAAGACCGTGGTATGGAGCGCCACGCCGCCGGCGTTTCCTGATGAGGCCACGGCACCGCGCATCTTGACCGTTCGCAGGGCGTACGGCAGAGACGCGGCCCCGACGGAGTCGACCACACCCGCCCAGCGCTCCGATTCGAGCGGCTTGCCCGCGGCCGCCACCTCGTCCCGCGTGAGGAACCCCACCGCGCCGAGGGACCGCAGCCAGTCGTGTTCGTCTGCCTTGCCGGTCACCGCCCACGTCTCGTAGCCGCGCTCGGCCAGGATCGCGATCGCCGTGCTGCCGACGCCGCCCGTGGCCCCGGTCACGAGGACGGGTCCCCGATCGGGACGCAGGCCATGGCGTTCCAGCGCATCGACCGACATGGCCGCGGTGAACCCCGCGGTACCGATCGCCATCGCGTCGCGCACGGCCAGCCCGGCCGGGAGCGGCACGACCCACGCCGCCGGAACGCGGGTGTACTCGCCGTAGCCACCGTGCCGCCCAACACCGAGGTCATACCCGTGGGCCAGCACCTGGTCGCCCGGGGCAAACGCCGGCGAGTCGCCGCCCACCACCTCGCCGGCCAGGTCGATCCCCGGGATCAGCGGGTTGATCCGGGCGACTCGCCCATCGAATCGCGTCGCCAGCCCATCCTTGAAATTGACGCTGGACCAGGCGATGCGGATCTCGACGTCACCGGGGGCGAGCTCAGCTGACGCGAACGGGCGGATGCCGCGCTCCACGCGATCCTCGTGTCGTTCCGCCACGAAGGCCCGAAAGGTGGTCGGGAGGGCACTCACGGGTGGTGTTCTCCGGTGCGGATCGGTCGCGGCCATCGTACGGGACCTCGAGACGCCCGCGACCGGGGGTCGCGTTTCAGGGCACTCCAGCCGACCATAGATCGCACGCTATGCTCCGCGCCTGCCGCGAGTGACGGCAGTTGGGCGCGGCGGGAGGGACCACGCGGGTGAATGATCCCACGGTCATGACGGCCGACGAGATCCGCAGCGCAGTGGTGCGCCTGTCCCACGAGATCGTCGAGCGCCACGGCGGCACGGAGGGGCTGGCGCTCATCGGTATCCAGCGGCGCGGTGCCGTGCTCGCGCGCCGGCTGGCGGACGCGATCTGGCAGCGTGAGGCGGTGCAGCTTCCGCTCGGCACCCTCGACATCTCCTTCTACCGCGACGACCTCTCGGAGCTCGCCCGGTACCCGATCGTGCGGCCGACCGATCTCTCGTTCGACATCACCGGCCGAACGATCGTGCTCATCGACGATGTCCTGTTCACGGGCCGGACGATCCGAGCGGCTCTGGGAGCGCTGATCGATCACGGACGACCCCGCGAGATCCGCGTGGCCGTTCTCGTCGACCGAGGGCATCGGGAGCTTCCGATCAAGGCCGACCACGTCGGGCGCAATCTCCCGACGGCTCGCGATGAGCGGGTCAATGTCCACGTCGTCGAGATCGACGGGTCGGACGAGGTTCGCCTGGGTCGAACGCCTACAGCATCGGAAGCCGGCGAAGGCGGAGGGCCAGAGCCAGGCTGAGGCAGCGCTCCGGATCGTCGAGATATGGCCCGATGATCTCCTCGATCTTTGCGAGGCGATTCTTGAGCGTGTTGTAGTGAAGGTAGAGCTGGCGCGCGGCGAGGGCGGCGTTGCGCGACGCAAGGAACGTCTCGAGGGTGGCGACAAGGTTCGTGGCGCGGGCCGCGTCGTGGGCTTCGAGCCGGCCCAGCACCGTGTCGCAGAACGCCGCGATCTCCGCGCCGGCCACGCCGACCATGAGTCGGTCGATGCCGAGCTCCTCGAAGACCGTGAGCCGGCCGGGTCCGTGACCCCATCGCCCGATGGTCAGAGCGCGGCGGGCCTCGCTGTAGGAGGCATGGAGCGCGAGCGGATCTGGCGATGCTCGCCCGATGCCGACGCCCACGACGACCCCCGGTAGCCGTCGAGCCGCCTCTACCTGGAGCGCCATTCCGGCCTCCCGGGCATCCGACGCGCTGAGGA
>JANNUK010000257.1:0-3823 GCA_031395155.1 Chloroflexota bacterium
CGGGCCGAACCCGGCAACGTCCTACCCAACGCTCGCCCGGCGCTCGGGCTCGTGCCGGGCGTCGTCGTCGTGCCGCACTTCGCCACCGTAAGCCCGCAGTGGGTGCCGGCAATCCGGCCGGCCGTCACGGCCCTCGGTGGCGTCCTCCTTGGCCTCGACGAGCGGACGGCCGCGCTCTGGTCGGACGGCGAATGGCGTGCCTTCGGCGCGGGCTCGGTCGTCGTCGTCGACGCGCACGGTGAGCGCCGGTTTTCCTCGGCAGAGCTGATCGCCGGCCTTCCAGTACCTGCGCTGGCTCGCTGAGAGCGGCGTCGCGGTCGCATATCGGCAGCGAGCACAGCCGCGATCAGGGCGCGGACGCGGGCGATCGAGTTGTCGAGGCTCAGCGCGTTCAGCCTTGCCCGGGTCGTGCCAGAAAGCAGAACGCGGAGTCCCGCCCGGGGGGCGCCTCGCACGGTCGTCCGACGGGAATCTCGAATGAGCAGCGGCGCCTTACCAACCGCTTATCTCTGGTATCGCGCAGCGTCGCTGGTAAGCACGATCAGGTCATAGTGATGCGTTGTTGTCGCCACCCGAGTCGAGATGAGTTCCCGAGAGAGTTCCGTCGTGGGTGCCACCCAACTCCTCGGAGAGGTCGCCGGTGCCGGACTACCACCCTTAGGTGGGCAGCCGGCCCTGCGGTGCAGGGCGGCCGAAATGCGGGTGGCCGTGCCCCATTTCTAAGGGATTCTCCGATGCGCCATGCGTGGCCTCAACGATACGGTCGTCTCGATTTTCACGGGGGGACGAACGGAGGCACACGATGGACGGCTGGACCCGCATGCTCTGGATGACCATGGACGACAGACTGGCCGCGTCACGCCAGCGTGAGGAGGCCGAATTCCGCGCTTGGCACCGCCGGCCGGACGCAGCTCCCGATCCTGAACCTGTTCACAAGCCTGATCGAGGGACCGTGGGGTCGGCGGTCCATCGTCTGGTCGGCCGCGTCGTCGGCGCGTAGCCTCTGACGTTTTCGATCCAGCCCGGGCGCGCATGCGCCTTGCTCGCTCGATCACGCAGGTCGCATGATGAGCGGCGTGTCGAGGCGACTATCCAGTCCGACGTTCATCGGTCGCGAGCGGGAGCGGGACCAAGTTCGCGAAGCCCTCCAGGCCGCAGCCGGCGGGCAACCCGCAGCGGTGCTCGTCGGCGGGGAAGCGGGCGTCGGGAAGACGCGCTTTACGGCAGAGGTAGCGACGGACGCGATCGCGGGGGGATGGCGCGTCCTCATCGGCCACTGCCTCGAGCTGGGCGCCAGCGGGCTGCCCTTCGCGCCGATCGTCGAGGCGCTGCGAGAGTTGCCGCGAGAGCTCGACCCGGCCGTGCTGGACCGGGTGCTCGGGCCGGCTCGTGATGAGCTTGGCCAACTCGTGCCGACCCTGGCTGGCCGGGCCGCAATCGCCCCAGGCGCGGCACTCGACGATCGATCGCAGGCGCGACTCTTCGAGCTGCTCCATGGCGCGCTCGGTCGCCTCGCCGACGACCGGCCGCTCGTGCTCGTCGTCGAGGACCTGCACTGGGCGGATCGCTCGACCCGTGACCTCTGGCTCTTCCTGTGCCGGAACATCCGCCGCGGCTCTTGCCTGCTCGTGGCGACGTTCCGGACGGACGAGCTTCATAGGCGCCACCCACTGCTGCCGTTGCTCGCCGAGCTCCAGCGGCTCGCCAATGTCGTCCGGATCGATCTGGCGCGTTTCGTTCCGTCGGAGCTGAGCGGACAGCTTGCCGGCATCCTCGGCCGGCCTGCACCGGGCGAACTCGCCAGGCGGATCTACGAACGGTCGGACGGGAATCCGTTCTTCGCCGAGGAGTTGCTCGCCGCGGAGGCCGCCGGCGAAGGTGAGACGCACAGCAATACAATCCCCGTCGATCTTCAGACCGTGCTGATGGAGCGAGTCGCGCGGCTCTCGGAGGAGACGCAGGGGGTGCTCAGGGTCGCCGCGGTCGTCGGGCGCGACGTGCCCCACGCGACGCTGGCCCACGTGGTCGACCTGCCGGATCCGGCGCTGCTCGAGGCACTTCACGAGGCGGTCGGCCAGCAGATCATCGTGCTGAACACGGACGAGCCGCTGCCCAGCTACCGCTTCAGGCACGCACTGATCCAGGAGGCGGTCTACAACGATCTCCTCCCGACTGAGCGCACCGTCCTTCACGGCCGCATCGCGGACGAACTCCTGCGACGCCCGGAGGCTGAGGATGAGACGCCGGCGGCTCTGGCTGCCGAGATCGCCCATCACTTTCACCGAGGATTCGATCTGCCCCGCGCGCTGGACTGGTCGGTTCGTGCTGGTGACGCCGCCTCATCCGTCCGTGCCTATGCCGAGGCACATGTCCACTACGAGCGGGCGCTTGAGCTGTGGCCGAAAGTGGTCGACGCGGAGGACCTGGCGCGCCTTGACCGGACCGACCTCCTGGTCCTCGCGGCCGAGGCAGCAGCGTCGTCGGCCGCGCTCACCCGAGCCGCCGCTCTCGCGCGCGAGGCGCTCGACACGCTGAGTCCGAGTGGCGATCAGGAGCGTCGCGCGATCGTCTCAGACCGTCTGTTCTGGTACCTCTATGAGGGCGGCGATCTGGATGGCGCCGGCCGGGCGATCGAGGCCGCTTCCGAGTCGATCAGTCCCAGCGGCTCGACGATCGGGCGGTCGCGCGTGCTGACCGATCTCGCCCACTACCGCTGGGCGAAGGGGAGGTACGCCGACGCGGGCCGCATCGCCCAGGAGGCCCTTGAGCTGGCCCGCGCCGCCGGCAGCGATCGCGATGAGGGCCGCGCCCTCCTTCTGTGGGGCTCCTCGCTCGCGGCGCTCGGCGACCTTGACCGCGGCATCGAGTGTCTCGAAGCGGCGCGGGTGAAGCTCGCTGAGATCGGCGACGAGATGGCAACGTTCGCGGTGGTCGAACTCCACATGGCCCTCTTCTGGGCAGGGCGACACGCGTATACCGTTGAGGTCCTGTCCACCGAGCTGGCGAACGTCCGCCGGCGGGGCACGGAGCGCCGGTACGGACCGATGCTTGTGCAGGCTCTGTGGGACAGCCTGACCGACCTTGGGCGCTGGGCGGAGGCTGATCGCTATCTCGCCGAGACGTCGCTGCCGGACACGGAGAATCGCGCGACCGCCTGGCTGCGGGAGTGCATCGCTGAGCTCGCCGTCCTGCGCGGCGACATCGAACTCGCCAAGCGTGAGATCGCGATCGCAGAGACGGTCGTGGGCGCCTCCGAGATCGACCGCGTCTTCGTTCTCCGCTCGATCGCCGCGATCGCTCGCGCGGAGGGTCGCTTCGACGACGCCCGGCACGCCGTCGACGAGGCCATGGCCCAGTCGCACGATGTCGCGCACGACGCGCCGCTGTGGTGGCTGTACGCCCTTGTCGTCCGGAGCGAGGCCGACCGGGTCGAGGCCGCCCGCGCACGAGGACGTTCCGAGGACGTCGCGGACGCTGCGGCGTACGCGGAGCACATCGTCCAGCTCCTGACGGCCGCGACCGCCGAGGCCGAACGCGAAGGACGGCCCGTCCCGACCCTTCGCGCCTACGCGCTGCATGCCACGGCCGAGCTGGGACGACTTGGCGGTCGCTCAGATCCGGGGGCATGGGCCGCGGCAGCCGACCAATGGGCCGCGCTGTCGCAGCCGCTCGACGAAGCCTACGCACACTTCCGAACCGCCGAGGCGATCCTCGCGCGGGGCGAAGACCGATCGCGAGCAGCGGACCTCTTGAACGCAGCGCACGCGGTCGCCGTTCGACTCGGTGCGGCGCCGCTCCGAAAAGATGCCGAGGCGCTCGCCCG
>JANNUK010000199.1:0-32706 GCA_031395155.1 Chloroflexota bacterium
CGGTAGTCGAACTGGACATCGACGGCGATCCCGATCCCGGGGCCGACCGCATCGCGCAACGTCCCGATCCAGGCCACCGCCTCGTCCAGCGTCCGCCGGTCGATGGCGCCGTCGCGGTAGGTCGGGAGGGTGGGTGGTCCGCCGTCCACGCCTTCCTGGATGAGATTCGTCTTCAGGACCTTGAATCCTTGATCGACGACCTGCCGGGCACCGGCCGCCCAGGCCGCGTAGGTGAACGTGGGCTCGTGGCCCACGATGGCCGGCCAGATGGCCCGATACGTGGCGAAGTGCGACCAGTAGAGCGGGATCCGATCGCGGTAGAGGCCGCCCAGCAGCTGGTACACCGGTACGCCCAGCCACTTCGCCTTGATGTCCCACAGTGCGAGATCGAGCGCCGCCAGGACCTTCATGCGTTCCGGGACACCGGGCCGGCCGCCGTACCAGATCCGCTCGTTGAGGAGCTCGATCTTCCGCGGGTCGTGGCCGATGAGGGTCCGTCCCATCACCTTGAGCGCCGCCGCGAGCGCCGCCGAAGTGTGCCAGTCATAGGTCTCCGCCCAGCCAGTAATGCCCTCGTCCGTGGAGACCTTGACGAACCCGAATTCGCGCAGGCCGCCATCGCACACGAAGGGTTCGATCGCGGTGATCTTCATGCGCCCTCCGTTGACACGCCCTCGAGTTGTCTACAATATACGGAAAGCGTCGCTCGACCAATGTCGCCGGCGCAGTTCACTCCTCAGGCCGGCCGGGCGTCCGACGATACCCGGTGATGTGCGGGACAGCCGGCTCCTCCGCTGTCCCGCACATTCACGGCCTCGCACCAAACGACAAGCGACATCGTCACGAAGCGTCATCTCGCCCACCATTGGGAGGCACAATCCGGTGAGTGTCGGCATCGGCCTGCTGGGGTCCGGGTTCATGGCCCACACCTATGCCGAGTGTCTGGCCAGGTACATCCCCAACGCTCACCTGGTGGCGGTGGCGCTCGGCTCGCGGGCGCCGGGACTGGCCCAGGAATACGGGGTGGAGCTCGAGCTCTCGGCCGACGCCCTCCTGGCGCGCGACGACGTCCAGGCCGTCATCGTCGCCACACCCCATTCGACCCACCTTCCGCTGACACTCGCGGCCGCCATCGCCGCGCGACACGTCTACCTCGAGAAGCCCATGGCAGTCACACTGGCGGATTGCGACCGCATGGTGGAGGCCTGTCGATCGGCGGGCATCCTCCTGGCCGTCAACCACGTCACGCGGTATCGACGCTCGCCCGGAACCGCCAAGCGGCTGCTCGACGAAGGCGCGATCGGCGAGCTCCGGATGGTCCGCGTCCTGAGCTCGGTGGTCGGCTACCTCCCGGACGACCATGGCTGGGCCAAGAACCCCGAGGAGGGCGGCGCGTGGCTGGACATGGGCGTCCACATGTTCGACGCTCTGCGCTGGTTCACCCACTCCGAGGTGGAACTGATCTTTGCCCGGATCCGCGACTTCGGCGGGCTGGAACATCAGCGCCGGACCGGTATGGCAGAGATCGAGATGCGCAATGGGGTGATCGCCCAGTTCCTGGTCAGCATGGAGCTCCCGGCGCCGGGGCTCGGCTCGCAGAGCCAATGGACCTTCATCGGCAGCGACGGGATCATCGAGTCGGACTCCTACGGCAAGGTGCGCCTGGGGCGAGGGGACACCTGGGAAGAGGTCTACGAAATGCCCTCGTTCGCGCTCAACGCCGACGTCTACAGCCCCGTGCGACTCGAGGCGTTCGCCGCCCAGGTCGAGGCGTTCGCGGATGCCGTCGGGGCCGGCGGCGCAACCGGCATGGCCGGTGAAGACGGGCGGGCTGCAGTGGAGGTCGTGGAGGCAGCGGCACGTTCATCCGCGACGGATACGGCCGTGCGGCTGCCGCTCGGCGCGGCCTGACGCCCGGCCACGGCCGAAGGTCCAGCACGATGCGAATCGTTGCGCGCGCGACCGTCAACGCGGCCGACCCGGGCACGTCCCGGTCGGCGGCAACCTTCCCCACGATCACGGTCCTCGCCGACGGAACCCTCCTGGCCAGCTACAGCATCGGCTCGACCAAGGACAGCGACGACGTGACGATCGAGCTCCGTGCATCGCGCGACGGCGGGTCCACGTGGGGACCGGCTCGATCACCGTTCGAATCCACCGTGCACGGCCGGCGCGGATCGCTCAAGTACGCGCCCATCACGCGGCTCGACGGCGATCACTTGATCATCGTGACCTTGTGGATCGATCGCGAGGCCTTCCCCGGCCAGCCGCTCTTCAACGGCGCGACTGAGGGCTGTCTGCCGATGGCCATCCTCCTCGCCGACTCGTTCGACGCGGGCGCGACATGGACGCCGTGGCGAGTCGTCCCGATGCCGGCCGATGTCGGACCGCCCAGCCTGACCAACGCGATCGTCCGTTTCCCGAGCGGGCGGCTGCTGTTGAGCGTGGAGACGAACAAGACCTACCTCGACGACTCGCCGTGGTTCCAGCGGGTGGTGCATGCCGGGTCCGACGACGGCGGGGCCACGTGGTCGACGCCGGTCACCGTCGTGTCGGATCCGAGCGGGCGGATCGCAAACTGGGACCAGCGCGGGGCGGTGGCCCAGGATGGGCGGCTCGTGAGCTTCGCCTGGGTCTACGATTTCGAGGCGGTCGCCTACCGCAACATCCTGCGACGAATCAGCACGGACGAGGGTCGCACATTCGGCGAGGCCGTCGATCTCGGCTTCACCGACCAGCCCGGCCATCCGGCGCTCCTCGCGGACGGGCGCGTCGTCCTGGCGTGGGTGGATCGCTTCGGAACGCGCTCCATCCGCGCCCGTCGGGCGGCCGCGATCGACGCGCCGTTCGCGCCCGAGAGTGAGGTCGTGCTCTACAAGGCGCCGCCGTTGGCCGCGCAGGCCGGCGTCTCGAGTGACACGACGGGCGATGCCCTGGTCGACATGCAGGCGTGGTCCTATGGTCTGGCCTACGCCGAGGCCCTGCCCGGTGGCGACGTGGGCGTGGTCCACTACGCGCTGGGGCCGGAGGGCGGTCTCGATATCCGATGGGTGCGCCTGGGGGTCGATGACGAATGAAGGAGCGGCCTGGATGACAACCGAATCGGACCCCCTGGCCAACGCGACCCTGGCCGAGATGGAGACGTTCGCCGCCGCGCTCCTGCCTAGCTACGCCCTTGACTACTACGCCTCGGGCGCTCGCGACGAACAGACCTTCCGGGGCAACCTGGCTGCCTGGGCCCGCTGGTGGCTCGTCCCACGCATGCTCAAGGACGTGTCGACGGTCTCGCTCGCCACGACGGTCCTCGGCCAGCCTCTTGCGCTCCCGATCATCGTCGCGCCGATGGCGTCGCAACGGCTGGCGCATCCAGACGGGGAGCTGGCCACGGCCCGCGCCGCAGCCCGAGCCGGCACGATCATGGTCGTGTCCACCAGCACGATGGTGCCCATCGAGGAGATCGGGGCCGTACCCGATGTCGCCTTCTGGTTCCAGCTCTATCCGTTCCCCGACTTCGAGGCGACCGTCGCGATGATCGACCGCGCCGTCGCGGCCGGAGCGAAGGCGATCTGCCTGACGGTGGACGTGGCCAGCCACATCGATCCCAAGCGTCGGCCGCGAGGCGGTCTGGTCACCCCCGCCTGGGTGACGTACCCCATGCATCCACCGAACGCGGACGACACCCTGGCCGCGCTCGACTGGCCGTACCTCGAACGCCTTCGTGGCCGCGTCACGGTGCCGATCGTGCTCAAGGGCATCCTCCATCCAGAGGATGCTCGGGCCGCCGCGGACGTCGGCATCCCGGCCCTGATCGTCAGCAACCACGGTGGCCGGACGCTCGACGGAGCCATCACCACCGCGGAGATCCTGCCCGAGATCGCGGACGCCGTCGGCGACCGGGTGGAAGTCCTCGTTGATGGCGGGATCCGACGTGGCGTCGACGTCATCCGGGCACTGGCCCTCGGCGCTCGTGCGGTGCTCATCGGCCGGCCGTTCCTGTGGGGCCTCGCCATCGCCGGTGAGGCCGGCGAGCGTCGGGTCTTCGCGACGCTCCGCGACGAGCTCGAACAGGACGCGCGACACTCCGGCCTCGCCGACCTCACCCAGGTGCCCCGCGACCTTGTTCGGATCAGCCGCCTGGGTCTCTGAGGCGCCCCCGCGCGACCACATCAGGCGAGGAGCACGCTGCCCGGTCGGGCGGTATCGAGTTGTCGGCCGTTCGTGAGGACCGGGCGCCCGGCCACGATGACGTGGCGGATCCCGATGGGGCTGCGGGTGGGCGCCTGGAACGTCGCGCCATCGATGATCGTGGCCGGATCGAATGCGACCAGGTCCGCGACGGCGCCCGCGATGATCCGCCCGCGACCGACGAGGCCGGCCCGGTCGGCCGGCCGCGAGGTCGACATCTCGATCGCCCGTTCGAGCGACAGCAGCCCTGCGTCGCGAACGTAGCGGCCGAGAAAACGTGGGTAGCAACCGAAGGAGCGCGGGTGCGGCCGGCCGGCGGCCGACGGTCCGTCAGGGTCCATCGCGAGACCGTCGGAGCCGATCGCCGTCAGGTCGTGGGTCAATACGGCGCGCAGATCGTCCTCGGACCGTCCGTACGCCACCATCTGGATGCGATTGTCGCTTCTGGCGACGAGCTCCAGCGCTGTCTCGTTCGGGTCCATCGACCAGGTGTCGGCGACCGCCTGGACCGTGCGGCCGAGCGTCTCCTCGAGCCCCGGCTCCGCGGATGAGACCTCGATCTCCTCCCAGCCGAAGAACAGGCTGTCGCGCCAGTCCGCCCGGATCGCCTGCCGTTCCTCGGCGCTGGCCAGGCGCGCCACGATGGCGGCCGGTCCGCCCGCCTGCGCCCAGGCCGGCAAGAGCTGCGACAGGTTCGCGCTACCCGCGACATATGGGTAGATGTCGACCCCGACATCGACCCCCTCGGCGCGTGCCGCTTCGATCAGCTCGAGGGCTCGCGGCAGCGCACCCCAGTTGCGCCGCCCGGCGACCGCCAGGTGCGAGATCTGCAGGCGGCAGCCGCTCAGCCGGGCGATCGCGAGCGCCTCGGTCACGGCCTCGAGCAGGTGGTCGCTGTAATTGCGCATATGGATTGCAAACAGCCGATCGTGGCGGGCCACAGCCCGACCGATTGCCACCAGCTCGTCGCGGTCCGCCGACATCGCGGGCGGGTACATCAGCCCCGTCGAGACGCCGATCGCGCCGTCATCGAGGCAGGTGCCGATGGCGGCAACCATGGCTGCTCGCTCGGTGTGGTCGAGAGGACGGGCCGCCTCGCCGGCGACCGAGATCCGCAACGGCAGGTGGCCAACGAGCGGCGCCGTGTTGAGCGCGAGACCGGCGCCATCGAGGGCCGTCGCATAGCCGGCGAGGTCCGTCCAGTTCCAGCGCACGGCGGGGTCCGGGTCGATCGTGGCGTTGGCCGCCCGCGTGAGATCGGCCATCGACGGAGGGAGTGGCACGCCGCCCATCCCGCAATTCCCGTTGATCTCGGTGGTCACACCCTGTGCGATCTTGCTGCGCGCCCGGCCGTCGCTCAGCAGCGTGACGTCCGAGTGGCTGTGCAGATCCACCCACCCGGGCGCCACGATCAGGCCGTCCGCATCGAGGCGTTCGACGTCACCCGCCACGTCTGCCAGGTCGCCGATCGCCAAGATCCGTCCGTCGGCGACGCCCACGTCCGCGCGACGACGCGGCGCCCCCGTCCCGTCGATCACCGTGCCGCCGGCCACCACGAGGTCGAGGGCCGAGGCGCCCGTCAGCACCCGAACAGGTCCGTCGCGTTCCCCCAGAAGATCCGATCGAGCGCGCCTGGCGGCAATCGGGCGTCCTGGTATGTCCCGAGCACGAATGCGGGTTCGAGGAGCGGGGCGTCGCTTCCCCACAGCAGCCGATCAGGGCCGGCGATCTCGACCGCCGCTCGAACCGTCGGCAGGTGGGCGAAGCTGCTCGACAGTTCCAGGTGGATGTTGTCGGTCGAGGCGGCGAGACGAGCGCCTTCAAGGCTCGGCGTCCCGAGACCTGCGTGCGCGATCACAATCGGCAGCCTCGGATGGCGTCGCGCGATCGCCCCGAGCGCCTCGTGCCAGCCCTCCCCCGCGTTATGGATCTTGACCGGGCGCCCGAAGCTCGCGATGAGGTCGAACAGGTCTGCCATCGACCGGGACGCCGTCGGGGTGCCGCTCCATTCGCAGTGGACCTTCACGCCGACCACCCCCGGCGCGTCGAGGTGCCGGCGGAGTTGCTCCCGACTCGACTCGAGGTCCGTGGGATCGGCCACGACGTAGGCGTACAGCCCGTCGGCATGGCCACTCGCGGCGGCCCGAGCCGCCTGGGCGTTGCCCCGAACCTGGTCGCCGAAGATCGCGAGCGCCGCCGAAGCGACGGCCGACGTTGCCGGCGGGACCCGGAGTTCACCGAGCAGGCTCGCGTCGTCGACGGGCGGGACATCGTGATCGAACGGCCCAAAATGCGCGTGCACGTCGAACGCCCGATCCGGCGCCGGCGTGGGTGTGAGGTCCACCGGTCCATCGGGCAGGTCGAACAGGCGGACCGCGTTGCCGGCGAGGATCGCCCGCCTGGCGTCATCCGGGATGGCCGCCGCGAGGACCGCACCGATCGGCGAGGCGGCTGCCCGGCCCGGACTGCCGCTCCCGAACAACACCCGCTCGGCCCCGATCGTCCGCACCGCTGTCTCGACCGCGCGGAAATGCGCCAGGGCGCTCGTTTCAAGGTGGAGCTGCGGGTAGCGAATGGCGGCCGCGAGGTCGTCCACGATGTGCGTGTAATGCGCGCCGAGAAGCACCACCGGGATGCCCATGCCGGCCGTGGACTTGCCGATCTGGCTCGCCCCTCCGAGGCGCCCGATCGGGATGAGCAGGGGTCGACCGGTCCGGGCGACAGCGTCGAGAACCTGGCGGACCGACTCCGAGCGTGGGGTGGAACCATCCCAGCCATCGAGCCGGTAGCCTACAACGCCGGCGCGCTCGGCCGCATCGACGGATCGGTCGGCGTCGGCGGTGCGCCGCGGGCCGATCAACGCGATCGCGCGCAGGCCGTTGGAGGGCTCCGCCGCCGCCTCGCTGGCCAGGCGATTCCCGGTCGCCCGATCGGCCCACATCGCCACCAGCGAAGTCGTCAGCGAGAGCCGGATGCCATGGGCAAGGCGCTCGGCAATCAACGTGGCCAGCGGAGCACTCGCGGTCCCTGCCGTCCCGTGGTCGGGGCCGAAGACGGTATGGACGTCGATGTACCCGCGAGTGGCGATCGGTTGATCCGCCACTAGCGGAACCGCCCGCGGCCGATCACCCGCCAGCGCTCGACGACCCGCTCGCCGTCGATCGCCACGAGTTCGTCGTGCATGTTCGCCGCGCCGCAGGCGTGGTTCGGGATGATCCGCACGCGCTCGCCGATCCGCCAGCCGGGATCCGGCGCCCCGGCCGGCAGCTCGATGATGCCGTGCTCCTCGGTCGCCCGGGTGATCGCCAGGTCAAGTCGGTCCTGGGGTCGGCCCCAGGTTCCCCAGCCGTAGTCCTCACCGGCGAGGGCCTTGATCCCGGCATCGAGTACGTAGCGGTCCGGCCGAGCGTGACTGACGACCGTGGCCATGACCGTCAGTGCACATTCTTCGAATGTGGCCGGACCGAGCGACACTTGCTTGAGATCCTGGAACGCGTATACCCCGGCGCGCAGTTCGGTCACGCCCGGCACGGTCACCGCGTGGCGAGCCGTCGGGGTGCTGCCGACGGTGACCACATCTGCCCGGACGCCCCGCCCGCGCAGGGCCTCGGCGATCTCCACGGCGACCACGCCCTCGCGGCGGCCGATCGCCGCCTGCTCCAGAGGATCCGACGTCCCATAGGCATTGCCGTAGTTCATGACGCCGACGATCTCGAGCCCCGGCAACGCGGCGACCCGCTCGGCCAGGGCGATGGCCGCCTCGGGGTTGGCCGCCCCGGATCGACCCGCGCCACCATCGACACTGACCACGACCTCGATCCTGTGTCCACGCCGCGCGAGATATGCCGAGGCCGCCTCCGCGGCAGGGAGCGTATCCACCTCGAAACGCAGTCTCGCCCGATCCAGCAGCGCGACGAGGCGGGCCAGCTTGGTCTCCCCGACCAGCGGGTAGGCAACGAACAGATCGTCGAAACCTGCGTCGGCCATCGCCTCGGCCTCACCGAGCTTGGCGACGGTCAGACCGATCGCCCCATGCGCCAGTTGACGCTCGGCCACCTCACGGGTCTTGTGCGTCTTGGCATGGGGACGGTGGGCCACTCCGGCGTCGCGGGCCACCGCCGCCATGCTCGCGAGGTTCGACTCCAGCCGGGCGATATCGACGAGCGCAACCGGGGTATCGAGGTCCCCGATCAGCTCGGTCAACGCGAACGCTCCAGGTAGTAGGCCGACCCGAGCGCGAATCCGGCCGCGATCCGGCGCAGCTCGCTCACCGCGAGTTCCTCGTGGTCGCTGTGGTTGGTGATCGGATCGGGCCCGTAGCCCACAGCCGGGATCCCCGCCTCACGCACGAAATGGACGGCGTTCGTCGCCACCCGCGCCCGGGTGAGGCGCAGGTCGCCCTCAAACAGGTCGTGGTGGGCGTCGAGCATGGCGCCCACGATCGGTTCGGCCGGGTCCACCGAGAAGCTCTCCGCGATCGGGACCGCACGCAGGTCGATCGTCGCCCCGGTCCGCCCACGCACGGCGTCGACCAGCGCCTCAAGCTCCGCGGCAACGGCGACCAGGTCGGACGTGTCGTCATGGCGACGCGTGCCGGCCAGGTCTGCGCGAACGGACAACCGGTTCGGGTAGTCGCCCGCGACGAACTTGCCAATGAACAGCGACGGCTTGGGATCCTCGGCCGGATGCGCCGCCAGCCGGTCGCGCAGCTCGGCAAGTGCGGCATGGAGCTGGCGTCCCACCTCGACGGGGTCGATCGTGTCGGGCCCGGCCACGGTCTCGTGGATCGCCATCCCGGGCCGTTCGACACGGATCTCCCAGAAGGTCAGGCCGAGCCCGCCCACGGGCAGCTCGATGCCACCCCCCAACTCGCCGGTGACGACGGCATCGCCATGGATCCCGCGAGCGATCAGCGCATGGAGTGGCTCGTTGCCACCGCTTTCGTGCATCCCGTGCAGCGTCACGAGGATCCGACCACGGCGGGGCAGATCGTGCTCGCACAGCACGCGGATGGCGGCGACCATCGCCGCATCGGGCCCCTTCATGTCCGCCGCCCCGCGACCGATCAGCCGGTCACCGATGCGCTCCGGCGGGGCATGTTCGACATCGATCGCGTCGAGGTGGCCGTGCCACTGGATGGTGGGTCCGTCACTGGAACCGAGCTCGGCGATCACGCTCGGACTCTCCGGGAACTCCCGATCCAGCCGGACGCGGGCACCCGCATCCGCGAACGCGGCAGCGAGCCGCTCGGCCATCTCCGCTTCGTGGCCCGGCGGACTCCAGATACGCAAAAGCTCGAGCGTCAGGTCGGCGATCGGCTCCGGATCGATTGCGCGACACGCCGCACGCAGGTTGCCGAGGGTCAAGTGCCGACCTCATCGGGCGCCGCGGCCCGCGTCCCCCGACCCCCCCATGGACGGGCCAGCCCGGCAAGCATCGTCGGCACTTCCAGGACGTGTTGACGGGCCAGGGCCGCGGCGGCCTCCGGGTCGCCGTCACGCAGGGCGGCCACGAGCACGCTGTGGGAGCTTTCTGCATTCGTGAGGAAGTACTGGGCCGTGGCGCCCGGCCGGTCGAGGGCCTGGTACGAACGCACGCGGACCAGACCGTCGAGACCCGACCAGATGTGGCGGAGGAGCGTCATCCCGGACCACTCGACGATCAATCCGTGGAACTGGAGGTCCAGATCGGCGACGGTCTCAATTTCGTGTGCCCCGATCGCACGACCCATCTCGACGATCAACGCCTCGAGCCGGACCAGGTCCGCCTCGCCCACGACCTCGACGGCGGCCGCGATCGCCCGGCCCTCGAGCACCGCCCGCAACTCGTAGATTGCGTCGATCTCCGCCTCGGGGAGCCCCACCACGACCGCGCCGCGATTGGGGAAGAGCTCGACCAGGCCTTCCTGCTCCAGGTGACGGATCGCCTCGCGCACGGGCGCCCGGCTGACGCCCATCTGCTCGGCGACGTCGGCCTCGAGAATGCGCGAACCGGCCGTGATCTCGTTGGCCAGGATGGCCGTCCGGAGCGCGGTCAGCACCTCCTGGCGAAGGATGCGGGGCCGGACCTTCCGGAGGTTGAGTCCTGCGCCGGTCGTCTCGAGGTTTCTCACCGAGCCGTCGACCCGTCGAGGATCATCGCCGCCCTCCCGTGTGGTCATCGAGGGACCCGCTCTGCGTCCGCCAGTATAGGCCCGCTGGTCGGACCCAACGGCACCCCGCCCCGAAGGACGACGAGGGGCGCGCGGAGGGCCGCGACCGACTCGAGGGGATCCGCGGCGATGACCAGGAGATCGGCGCGCTGACCCTCCTCGATGAGCCCGACATCGGTCAGTCCGAACAACTCGGCCGTCACGGTGGTGGCCGAGGCGAGTGCCGCCTGTGCGCTCATCCCGTGACGAACGTAGAGCTCGAGCTCGTCGACCATGTCGCCGATCGGGACCAGCGGCGCGCCCCCGTCATTCCCGGCGGCGATCCGCACCCCGGCCGCGATGGCGCGCTCGAGGAAGACGACCAGGCTCTCGTGCAGCGCGGTGCACTGCTCCACGACGAAGTCCGGGATCCCGGCCGCTACGCCATGTTCGATGATCCGCCGGTCGGAGAGGATCGTGGGCACGAGCGCCACGCCGCGCTCCAGCATCAGGTCGATGACCTCCTCGTCCCCGCCGTGACCGTGTTCGATGGAATCCACTCCTGCCCGAAGCGCGTTCAGGACACCGATCCGGCTTTCGGCGTGGGCTGCCACCGGCACGCCGCGCTTGTGGGCCTCATCGACCGCGGCGGACATCTCCTCGATGGTGAGCTGCGGTTGCCCGGCCTGGCGGCCGCCCGTCATCATTCCGCCGGTCGCCATCAGCTTGATCGAGCCGGCCCCGGCACGAAGGTTCTCGCGTGTTGCACGACGGACCGCGTCCGGACCGTCTGCCTGGATACCCATCCACCAGCCGTGCCCCCCAGTCATCGTCACCACGCGTCCGCTCGGGATGACGCGCGGTCCACGAATTTCGCCCGCGTCCACGAGCCGGGCCAGTTCGATGTCGATCCCGTCGGCCCCACCGACATCGCGGATCGTCGTCACCCCGGCCCGCAGGGCGGTCTCGAGCCGACGGGCGCTGCGGACCACGGTTTCGGTCCGATTCTCCCGGCGGAAGGTCTCTTCCGGGTCCGGCCCGCCATCCAGGCAGACGTGGGTATGGCCATTCATGAGTCCAGGGCTGATCCAGCGTCCGCCGACGTCGACGACCTCGGCGCCGGGAGCCGCCAGGTGCGCGCCGATCGATACGATTCTCCCGTCCTGGAGCAGGACGTCGAGGGCTCCGGCTCGGGCGCCGCGGGCATCGACCAGCCGGCCGCCGCGGAGCAGCAGGGGGCGCGGCCCGGGACCGGACTCGAAGCTTCCCGCCGGCGGGCTGATCACGTCTGGATCCGCGCCCAGCGCGCACTCCGCGACGACCCGCTGCCCCCGTAGAAGACCACGAGGACGGCGCCATCCGCCAGCCGCGCCCCGCGGGGATGGCCGAACTGCCAGGCGCCCATGTCGTTCCAGTACTCGTCCTGCGAGCGGGGCCGACCAGCCCCTGGCTCGTCGCCGGCAGCGCTGCTCCACACGACGATCTCGGTGGCGCGATCCCAGGTCCGGCCGAAGTCATCGCTCAGTGCCGCGCGGATCCCCGGTGGATCGTGGCGATGCGAGTAGACCGCCAGGAGCCGGTCGCCTCCGAGCGAGATCGGCTGGCAGTGCTGGCCGGGCAGGCCCGTGCCCGTGGGGACGGTCCAGGTCCGACCGTCCGGCGTCCCCCAGGCCACGTGGACGTCCACATCGCGGGCGGCCCCGACATCGTGGGTCCAGAACATGTTGACGAGGCGTCTGTCGACGGGATGCGTCTCGAGACGCTGGTCCCAGTAATAGAGGGCGTCGTCGGGATGGTGGGCCACGAGCACGTCGGATGGCCACGTCCGGCCATCGTCGGTCGACAGTCGCAGCCACGCCGCCGGGCGACCAGGCGACGGGTCGTGGCGCGCCTTCCAGTGCTCGAACGGCTGGGCGAGAGTGCCGTCCGACAGGCGCAGTACGGGCCCCGTCGATGAGGCACCGGCGTGCGGCGCGAGATCGATCCGCCGACGGACCGGCCAGGTTCGACCACCGTCGTTCGAGACGAGCTGGTACACCCGCATGTCGAGGAGGCCCTGCGTCAGCGGATCGACCCATGGTGCCTCGGGGTCCGACCGGTCCGTCCAGAGGACCGACGCGGTGAGCACGCCGGGCTCCAGTTCGGCGACATACCAGCCCCGCGTCTCGCCCGGCCAGCCGTCCCATATTCGTTCGGCCAGGCCCAGGAAACGGAGCTCCCAGGTAGTACCGGCGTCCACGGAGGCGAAGACCGCCGTGTGCCCGTCCGCACCCTCCCGATCGGTTCCGAGCCGGCACGTCGCGAGGACCGTACCGTCGGTCAGCCCGACGACCGAGGTGGCCGAGGCGGAGCGCTCGTTGATCGGCGCGGTCCGGGCGTCCCAGATCACGCCGGACGCCACGACCTCCATCAGGCTCCCTTCCATGTTCGACGATCTGGCGATGGTGTGGCGGGAACGCCGCCTCCTCATCGAATGTATACGATATCCCGAGCCGCGGACGTCAGTTCTGTCGTCGGGCCACCCAATCGGAGGCGCCCGTGCCGACCCACCCGCTCCCTCCGTCGCCCAGCGTGGGCATGACCAGGGCGGAACTCGATACTCCCGTGATGCTGCTCGATCTCGATCGGTTCGAGGCGAACGCTCACCGGCTGTCAAGTGCCATCGCGGCGGGCGGCAAGGACTGGCGCCCGCACTCGAAGGGTCACAAGTCGCCGTGGATCGCCGGGCGCCAGATGGCGCTCGGGGCAATCGGCGTGACCTGCGCCAAGGTCTCGGAGGCGGAGGTCATGGTCGAGGGCGGCGTGCCGTCGATCCTGATCGCCAATGAACTCGTCACCCGCCGCAAGGTGGAGCGCGCCGCCCGTCTGCTGGATCGCGCCGAGGTCATGATCTGTGCCGACGACCCGTTCGAAGTCCGCCTGGCCTCCGAGGTGGCGGCCGACCTCGGGGTCGAGATCCCGATGATCGTCGACATCAATGTCGGGATGGACCGCACCGGGGTGGCACCTGGACGCCCTGCCCTCGAGATCGCCCGGGCGATCGACCGGGCGCCGGGACTGCGGCTTGCCGGGATCATGGGCTACGAAGGCCACGTCCTGACCGCCTGGCCGAACGAAGAGAAGCGCGCCGGGACCGTGGCGGCGATCGCCGGGTTGATCGAGTCGCGCCGACTGATCGAGGAGGACGGAATGGCGGTCGGGATCGTGAGCGGAGGCGGTTCCGGGAACTACATGTTCGCCTCCTCGCTCGATGGCCTGACCGAGCTGCAGGCTGGTGGTGCCTGCCTGATGGACCCGTTCTACGGCAAGCTCTGTCACCTCGAGGAGCTCGGGTTCGCGTACGCCCTGACCATCCTGAGTACCGTCACGAGTCGACCCACGCCCGAACGGGTCATCACGGACGCCGGCTTCAAGTCGCTCTCCGCCCGCGAGGAAGGCGAGCCGATCCTGCTCGACCGCCTTGGTCTCGAGTTCGACTACCTTTCGGCCGAGCACGGCGTCTGGCGGCGCGAGCCCGACAGCGCGGACGTCCGGATCGGCGATCGCCTCGAGATCATCCCCGATTACCACGACACGACAACCTTCCGGCACGACGCGTTCGTGGGCATGCGCGCTGACACGGTCGAGGTCGTTATTCCCCTCCTGGCCCGCGGCAAGCTGGTCTGAACCGGTGGACCTCGACCTGTTGATCCGCGGGGGGATGGTCATCGACGGCACCGGTGCGCCGGCCGTCAGGGCCGATGTCGGGGTGCGCGACGACCACATCGTGGCCGTCGGGGCGCTCACGGGCGCGGGGGCGGCGCAGGTCGTGGACGCGACCGGGCGCGTCGTCAGCCCGGGCTTCATCGACGTCCATGTCCATTCCGAGACGGCGCTCCGGGGGAACGGCGAGATCTGGGGATCCGTGCTCCAGGGCGTCACGACCCATTTGACCGGGCCCGATGGGTTCGGCTGGTCGCCACTGCCGACGGGTTCCGGCGGCGACCTGTGGCGGTCGACCGCGTTCGCCTACGGGCAAGCCGGGCTCGCGCCCGAGTGGCCGACGATCGAGAGCTACCTGGCCGGCTTCGCCGACAGCCTCCCGGTCAACGTGGTCACCATGGTGCCGCACCAGGCGGTCCGCTTCGCGGTCATCGGCTGGGATCCCCGTCCGGCGACGTCCGCCGAGATGGATCGGATGCGGGGAATCACGCGGGACTGGATGGGGGCCGGTGCGGTCGGCTTGAACACGGGCCTCGACTACCAGCCGGCGGCCAGCAGCGAGACCGCGGAACTGGTGGAGCTGGCGCGCGAGGTACGGACCCACGGCGGCATCTACGCGGCGCACATCCGCTACGCGGGCGTCGGTCGGGCCGAGGCGTACCGAGAATCGATCCAGATCGGCCGGGATGCCGACGTCCCCGTCCGGCTCTCGCACGAGTCCGTCGATGATGAGACCGAGCCGCTGCTCGACGCCGCCAGGGTCGCGGGGGTCGACCTCGGGATCGACTGGTACGTCTATCCGGCCGGGTCCAGCCATCTGCTCGTCCTGCTTCCGCCCGAAGACCAGGTGGGCGGCTTCGATGCCGTCATCGACCGGGTGCGTGACCCCGTCCATCGGCGCCGTATCGGCGACTTCCTCGAAGCCCGCCTGGGGGAGAGTGCGGCGGACGGCGGCCGCGAGTACTTCTCCGACACGCACTCCGGCCGCCACATCGGCCGCTCCATCGCGGAGATCGCGGCCGACCGGGGCACATCGGTGGGCGAGACGGCCGTGGACCTGATCGTCGAGGAGTCCCCCGAAGCGTTGCTGGTCTTCCGGCGCGGCCTTTCGGACGACGCCTTCGAAGCGCTCGCTCGACGGACGTTGCAGCGTCCGGAGTTCATGGTCGCGAGCGACGGGATCTACCACGGCGCGCGCCCTCATCCCCGTGGCTACGGCTGCTTCGCCCGGATCCTGCGGCTCTATGTGCGCGAACTTGGGGCGATCGGGCTGGAGGACGCCGTGCGCCGGATGAGCGGCTTGCCGGCCGAACGGTTCGCGATCGGCGATCGGGGCCTGATCTGCCTGGGCATGGCCGCCGACCTCGTGGTCTTTGATCCGGCGACCGTCGCCGACCGGGCGACGTGGGAGGAACCGCGCCTGACCGCCGTGGGGATCGATGCCGTCGTCGTGAACGGCCGGATCGTCGCGGAGCACGGCCGGCCCACGGGCCGACTGCCAGGTCGGGTGGTCCGCCGTGGTCCACGCGGCTGAGCTCGATGGACGGGCGCCTTGACAGCCCTCCATTGGCTGTCCATTGTCGACAGCGCCGACCGCTGGGTCGGCGCTTCGTCGAATCCATCTGGGGCCGCCCCCCGCGGGCGGCCGTGACCAGGCGTACGGAAAACGAGGCTTCATGACCGGGACAACCGCCGACCACAATGCTCGAATGAGCGCGCTGGATGAGCCGACGATCGTGCGCGACGGGCCGCGGTCCGGCGCGCCCCTGCTGGCCGTGAAGGACCTGCATGTCGAATTCTCGGGGCGGGCTGGGGTGGTCCGCGCGGTTCGCGGCCTGTCGTACGAGATCGGCGCCGGCGAGACGGTCGGCCTGGTCGGCGAGTCGGGTTCCGGCAAGAGTGTCAGTGCCCTGTCGCTGCTGGGCCTGCTCCCGAAGCGCGTAGGACGGGTTTCGTCCGGGAGCGCGTTGTTCGAGGGGGAAGAGATCCTCCACCTGTCAGACGAACGGCTGCGCAAGATCCGCGGCGCCCGGATCGCGATGATCTTCCAGGATCCCCTCTCGAGCCTCAATCCTGTGCTGACGATCGGCCGCCAGATCACCGAGGCCATCGAGGCCCACCAGCGGGTGACCCGAAAGCAGGCGCGCACCCGGGCGAGCGAACTGCTTGAGCTGGTCGGGATCCCCGATCCAGATGCACGCCTGGACAACTACCCGCACCAGTTCAGCGGCGGCATGCGCCAGCGCGCGATGATCGCCATGGCCTTGAGCTGCGAGCCGAGCCTGCTGATCGCCGATGAGCCCACGACCGCCCTCGACGTGACGATCCAGGCCCAGATCCTCGAGCTGCTGCGGCGCCTGCGGACCGAGCTCCGGATGGCCGTCCTGCTGATCACCCACGACCTCGGCGTGGTGGCCGGGTTCGCCGACCGGCTGGCTGTGATGTACGCCGGGCGCCTGGTCGAGCTGGGCCCCACGGAGACCATCCTGAGCGATCCGGCGCACCCCTACACCGTGGGGCTCCTGCGCTCCCTGCCACGACTTGACCGACCGCCGCAGATCGCCCTCACCCCGATCGAGGGGTCGCCGCCCGACCTCGCTTCCGACTTGCGCGGCTGCCCCTTCTCGCCGCGCTGTGCCTGGAGCCTCGAGATCTGCTCCACCGATGATCCGCCGCTGGTGGCCGTCGGCGGGGAGCGTGTCAGCGAGGCCGCGGCACCCGACCATTTCGTGGCCTGCCACCATCAGCCGACGCGCGCCGAGGCGATCGCCGGCGTCCCTCTCAGCGAGGACCTGGCATGACCGTAACCGAGCACGCGACCGATCCGACGCCAACGCCGGCCAGCGCCCTCGGCGACCCGGGCAACGAGGGACCACTCCTCACGGTCAGCGACCTGCGCGTCTACTTCCCCATCACGAGCGGCGTCCTGCGCCGGCGGAGCGGCTGGGTCAAGGCCGTGGACGGCGTCGACTTCGAGATCGGCCGCGGAGAGACGCTCGGTCTCGTCGGCGAGTCGGGCTCGGGCAAGACCACGATCGGACGGACGATCGTGCGCATCACGGAGCCGCTGAGCGGGTCGATCCGCCTGGCCGGGCAGGACCTGCTCGGACTCAAGGGCGAGGACCTGCGGCAACGCCGACGGAAGTTCCAGATGGTCTTCCAGGACCCGTACTCAAGCCTCGATCCACGGCAGACGGTCGGTGAGATCATCGCCGAGCCCCTCCGGGTCCACGATCTCGTCTCTGGCAAGGGGCGGGCGACACGCGTGACGGAATTGCTGGAACTCGTCGGACTCGACCCGGCGTTCGTGGTGCGCTACCCGCACGAGTTCAGCGGTGGTCAGCGTCAGCGGATCGGGATCGCCCGGGCGCTCGCGGTGGAACCGGACCTGATCGTGTGCGACGAGCCGATCAGCGCGCTGGACGTCTCGATCCAGGCCCAGGTCATCAACCTCCTGGAGCGACTCCAGCAGGACCTCGGGCTGACATACCTGTTCATCGCTCATGACCTGGCCGTCGTCCGCCACATTGCCGATCGTGTCGCCGTGATGTATCTCGGCAAGATCGTTGAACTGGCGCCGGCCGCCCAGCTCTACAAGGACCCGCTCCACCCCTACACCGTCGCACTCCTTTCGGCGGTGCCTGTCCCGGACGCCCGGGCCGAGCGGAAGCGTCGCCGAATCATCCTCAAGGGCGACATCCCGAGCCCCGCCAACCCGCCGACCGGATGCCGGTTCCACACACGTTGCTGGTTGCGCGAGAGACTGGGCAATCCCGAGGTCTGCAGCACCACCGACCCGGCCCTCGCGGTGACCCCCGACATCCATCCGGAGCGGTCCGTGGCGTGCCATTTCGTCGGGGAGATGCGACGGGAACGACCGATCGATTTCATCCCTACCGCCGAGGAGCCGGACCTGCCGCAGCCCGTGACAACGTAACGACGCGGGGCACATGCGGGGCCGACGAGTGTCAGACCACCTGGTTCGCGACCGGAGCCGGCCGCGGCGGTGTCGGCTGGATCGGATGACCGCCGCGGAGCACGAGCAGCGAGCGTCGGAGGGCGGAGATGTCGTGTTCCGGTCGACCGGCCACCACCAGCACGTCCGCGTCCTTCTTTGGGACAAGCGTGCCGGTGACCGCCTCAATCCCGAGGTGCGCCGCCGCGCGCGCGGTGGCCATGCGGATGACGTCGGCCGGGGGGACCCCGATGCCGACATACGCCTCAAGCTCGAAGAACAGCTCCTCTCCGTAGTCGGTCAGGTTCACGCCGACATCGGTCCCGGGCACCACCGTGACGCCTGCGTCGATGAGCCGACGGGCGTTGGCCCAGGAGTCGGCGCGCGTCATCGCCCCGGGGTTCGGCTGCAGCTTGTTGATGTCGATCCCCGACTCGACCTCCGCGCGCGTGCCGGCGGAGATCGTCGGGATGGCCCGAGTTCCGCGATCCACCATCCCTCGTGCGACGCTCTCATCGAAGGTCCATGTCCAGTCGAGCCCGAGCATCGTGCAGTGCTGGATCGAATCGATGCCGGCTTCCGATGCATTTCGGATGCCCGGTAGCCCATGGGCGTGCGCCGTGATCCGCTTGCCGAATCGATGTGCCTCGTCGGCGGCGGCCGCGAGCTCTTGCACCGAATACGACGCGTGTCGGGAGTCGGTCCCCGGCGTGAGCCCACCCCCGGTCGCCATGATCTTGATCCCGTCGGCTCCCTCCTCGTCGAGCATGCGTCGGACCGCGGCCCGAACGCCCTCGATGCCATCGGCCTCGCCACCAAAGAAGTGGCAATGCCCGCCGGTCTGCGTGATCGCACGGCCACTGACCAGCAGACGCGGCCCGACCGAAAGGCCGCGCCTGATTGCGTCGCGGATGCGATACGCCGTCATCCCTCGCGCGCCGCAGTCGTACGCCGTCGTGACGCCGGCCCGCACCATCCGCTCGGCCGCCGCGGCACCGCGGACCACGAGGTCGTCGTCCGACTCCATCCCGAGGGTGGCCAGTGGGTCGAGGGTCGGCGGAAGCGCGACATGAACGTGCGCATCGATCAATCCGGGCAACGCCGTCCCGTCCGGCAGGTGAATCGCTCGCGCATCCTCCGGGTTGGCGACCGCGGCAGTGGGGCCCACTTCGGCGATCCGACCGTCGATGATGAGCAACGCGGCGTCATCAACCGTGTCGGCGCCGGTCCCGTCAACGAGTCGTCCGACTCGAAGCCTGACGGCCGTTCGACGGCTCGCCGCGATGGTCATCCGATGCCTCCTGCTGTCCCATGGCTCGTTCCTGGCCGGGCCGATTATCGGCGCTGGGGGACCCGACGATGAGGCTTCCTCGCGCCGCCGACGACGTCCGGCTTGCGCGATCGGCGTCAAGATCGACCTCGCGGTCGTCGATCCCACATCGACCGCTCTGACCCTGCTCGAGGAGGTGATCCCGTTGGCTCCCCCATCGCCGCGCCTGACACCCGGTGGCCCGCTCGAGGTCGTCGCAGCGCACACCCTGTTCGAGCATCGGCCCATCGGCCGACGGTCGGCGGCGAGTGTCGTGCGGATCGAGTCCACCGGGCGACTCCTGATGTGCTTCTCGGAGGTGGCCGGCGCGGCATTGCGCAACCAGGCCGCGCTGATGGTCAGCCAATCGGACGACGATGGGGCGACCTGGTCGGAGGCACTCCCGGTGTTCGCCTATCCCGGCTGGTTCTGTCTGGCGATGGGCGGCCTTGCGCGACTCGCGGACGACGATGTGAAGCTGATCATGGGCCGGATCCTCATCGATGTGTCGATCGGTGGGACCGAGCCGATGACGGGCTGGTGGGTCGCCTCCAGCACGAGCCGCGATGCGGGTGAAAGCTGGTCGGAGCCATCGCCCGAAATCCGACTCTTCCCCCATTGGACCGAGCTCTACGGCGCCAGCAACCCGCACCCGCTGTCCGATGGCCGCCTGCTCTGGGCGGTCATGGGGACCATGGGCCGCGACATCGGCTGGCATGCCGGGGTCAGCGTCAGTGACGCGGCCGGTGATACGTTCGGGCCACCGACGATCATTGCCCAGGCCGATGGGCTCGATTACAGCGATATCGATGTCGCCCGGCTCGATGACGGTCGATTCCTCGCGGTGATCCGCGAGCACCAGACGCGCCAGAGCGTGTGGTCGACCTCAGAGGACGAGGGTGCGACGTGGTCGGCGATCCGCCCCACACCGTTCAAGGGCTCGAACATCAAGCTGTTCCGATTGCGGTCGGGCGCGATCCTGTGCGCCTATCGCGACGAGGAGCCTGCCCAGCGCGGGGTCAGCGTCTCCCTGACCCGGGACCGCGGCGCTTCGTGGACCTCGCTGGGACAGCTGTACGCCGCCGGACCGGACTCGCTCCATGAGCCCGGCAGCGTGTGCGGCTACCCGGACCTCGTGGCTCTCGGCGGCGACGAGATCGGAGCGGTCCTCCACACGTATCCCACGTCGGATGGCATTGAGCTGCACTGGCTCCGGTTGCGCGACCGCTCCTGAGTCCGCGGTTCAGAGCGGGACCGAACAGTCCACCTCGCGGTCGGCGTCGAGCAACGGCCGGAGGCGCAGCTCGACCTCCGCGGCGCGGTGGATCGTGCCGCCCACGATGGTCAGCACGGGCTGCAGGCGCGTCGTGACGGTCCGCCGCGTCCCCTGGGCGTCGGCGAGTTCGACCGGCGTCGTGTCGAGCCGGAGCACGCTGATGTCAGCCGGAGCGCCCGGTCGCAGCGATCCAAGATCGGGCCGACTCAGGATCGACGCCGGGCCGGACGTGGTGGCCGCAATCACCTCCCCGAGCGAGGATCCGATGGCCAGATATCTCGACATCGTCGTGGGCAGGTCGACCACCGGACGCTCGATGGAGAACCGATGCAGGTCGGTGCTGATGGCATCGGGTCCAAATCCTTCGGCCAGCGCCTGGGCAGCCGTCCGCCACGAGAAGCTCCCGCAGCCGTGCCCCACGTCGAAGTAGACGCCCCGCCGACGAGCCTCATGGGCCTCCGCCATGAGCCGACCATCCGTGCCGAGAATTCCGGGGCCCGACGCCGTGAATGCGTGCGTCACCACGTCCCCCGCGCGCAGCCGGGTCAGGACCGCACGAACGTCGGCGCCTTCGGCGATGTGCGCCATGATCGGCGTGCCGGCCGATCGCGCCGCGGCGAGGGCGGCATCAAGGGCCGCGTCGACGTTCGCGCCGCATGCTCCCGTGCCCAATCGGACCTTCACGCCGACCGTGACGTCGCGGTGCGCCTCGATCGTGGCCGCCGTCTCGACTGGTCTGGCGTACCGAATGTCCTCGAGCTCGCCGACGACGGTCGTCGCCAGTCCCGCGGCGGCGACATGGACGAACGCCAGGACACGCACGGGCGAGCGGTCGATCGTCTGCTGGCGGAACGCGCCGAAGTTGGCGAAACCGGCGGTTCCGGCATCGACTGCCGTGGTGACGGCGCCGAGGAGGTTCGCCAGCGGATCGATCCCATACGGGCTGCCCTCGTACCAATGCCCATGAAGGTCGATCAGACCGGGCACGACCAGCAGGCCGGCCACATCCACCACGCGCTCGTCCGGCCCCGCGGCACGGACACCGGGTGGATCGATCGACGCGATGCGCCCGTCCTCGATCGTGAGCTCGAAGTTGCCGTCGATCCTCTGGCCGGGATCCACGACGCGGCCGCCCCGCAGGGTCACGCGGTCCATGCATCTCTCCTGACAGGGTCGCTCTGCCGTACGATCGGGCCCACGGCCGTCCCGGCCGCCCATCGTATCGACCGACGAGGAGCCGCGTGACCATCTACTCCCAGATCGGTGTCAGGACGGTCGTGAACGCTCGCGGCAATGCGACGCTCGCGGGCGGGACGCTCATGGCGCCCGAGGTCGTCGCGGCGATGGCGGAGGCCGCTCGCTCATTCGTGCGCATCGGCGACCTCCAGGACGCGGCCAGCGAGCTCATCGCGGAGCTGACCGGTGCGGAAGCCGGTTACGTCACATCCGGTGCCGCGGCCGCGCTCACGCTCGGCTCGGCCGCGATGCTGGCCGGGCTCGACCCGGACCGCATGGACCGGCTGCCAGAGACGAGCGAGCGGCCATCGGAAATCCTCGTGCAGGTGTCGCATCGCAACCCCTACGACCATGCGCTGCGCGCTGCGGGAGCCCGCCTCGTGGAGTTCGGCGGTCCGGGCGGCGGCAGCGCGGAAGAGATGGCGGCGCAGATCGGGCCCGCGACCGTCGGGGCGTTCTTCCACGGCCAGGCGGAGTCCGCCGGCCTGCCGATCGCCGACCTGGCGATGGTCGCTCATGCCCACGGGTTGCCGGTCCTCGTCGATGCGTCGATGAACCTGCCTCCGCGCGCCGACCTGCGCCGATTCATCGACGCCGGTGCGGATCTCGTCGCGTTCAGCGGCGGCAAGACCATCGGCGGGCCACAGGCGTCGGGCTTCCTGGCCGGTCGTCGCGACCTCCTGCTCTCGGTGGGTCTCCAGCAGCAGGACATGGACGTCCTGCCGGCGACCTGGGCGAAGCGCTCCCTGCTCGAAGCCGGCCGCCTGTCCCGACCGCCACAGCACGGGATCGGGCGCTCGATGAAGACGGGCAAGGAAGAGATCGTCGGTCTGCTGGTGGCGCTGCGGCGCTACGCGGACCGGGACGAGGCGGCGGAACGACGGCGCTGGCTCACGCTCACCGATCGGCTCGCCGTGGGATTGGCCCAGATCCCGGGACTGACCTGCGTGGTCGAGCCCGCCCAGGCCGATGGCCGGCCGGTCCCGATGACCGTGGTCCGGGTCGATGCAGGCGCGTACGGGCGAACGGCAGTCGAGCTCGTCCGGGCCTTCGAGACGCTCGATCCGATCGTGATGCTGGGCGATCACGAGGCGGAGACGGGGATCCTTCGACTGGACCCCGAGAACCTTGACGAGACGGCGGTCGATGCCGTCATCGAGGCCTTCCGCAGCGGCGCATCGTAGGAGGCAGCGCCGGATCGCCGAAGCGGCAACATCGGTCAGACCAGCGGGTGGCCCGCGCGGACGACAACTCGACCGCCCTGCACCACATCGCGGACGCGACGGAGGGCGGATAGATCGGAGCTCGGGTCGCCATCGACTGCCACGAGATCGGCCATGAGCCCGGGGCGGATCGCCCCGACGGTCGCCCCGAGTCCCAGGGCCTCGGCCGCATCGACAGTGATCGTCGCGATGGCCCGCCACGGGTCGAACCCGAGCAGGCGGGCGTAGACCTGGGCGCTGCACGCGACGGAGTCGAACGTCACGATCGGCATGCCCATCCCCATCCCGCCGATGAAGCGGACGCCGCGGTCGACCATGTCGCGCATGATGGCGAGCCTGGGCTCGAGGTCGCTCGGCACGTCGGGCAGTGCCCAGTGGTCGAACTCAGGTTTGGTTGCCCGTTCGGCGTCGTGATGCTCCCGGTGCAATTCCACCTCGCCGATCGTGGGGTCCACCCAGATCCCGCGTGCCGCGATCTGGTCCGCGACGTCCGGGTCGTAGGCGTACGCGCGATCCCGGATCGGGTGCTCCGTCCACCAGACGCCACCGTGGATGATGGTGTCGACGCCGGCCTCGGTGCAGATACGGTTGCTGGCCGCAGTCAGCGAGTGAGCCAGGACCGGCAGCCCGAGTCGATGCGCCTCGGCCACGGCAGCCCGCATCGTCTCGATGCCGTACTGCTGGGACCGCGGATTGGAGGTCGGCGTGTAGCCACCACCCGACGCGATGATCTTCACGCCGTCGACATCGCGCTTGCGGAGCTCGCGGATCCGGCGCACGACGTCATCGGTCGTGTCGGCCTCGCCGCCCAGGAACCAATAGTGACCGGCGGTCGTGGTGATCGGCGCCCCGACGACCAGGAGGCGCGGACCCACGGCGGTGCCGTCGCGGGTGGCCGACCGCAGCGCGAGTGCCACGTCCTCCCGGCTTCCGGTGTCGCGGGCGGTCGTCGCACCGGAGACGAGCAGCCGGCGCATGTTCGTGGTGGCCCGGATGAGCATCCGCTCCACCGATTCGGGTCGGGCGATCTCCCGGTAGTCGAGCGGCGCCGGGAAGTGCATGTGGATGTGCGTCTCGATGAAGCCGGGCAGAATCGAGACGTCGCCCAGGTCGTGCATCTCATGGGTCGCACCGGCATCACTCGGGAGCGTGGCGCGGGCGACCACCGATAGGATCCGACCGTCGACCACCACGATGGCATGGTCCGATAGCCACCCATCGAGCGCCGCTGCCGCGACCCGCGCCGCGAGGAAGATCTGCCTGGTCGCCAAACCGCGCTCTCCTACAGGCCCGGCCGTGGGTCGGCCGAGCCGATAGAGTAGCCGCCCCAGGTCACCTCACATCGAGCAGAGGGAGTGCGATGACGAAGCCGAAGGTCCTGATCACCGGTGCGAGTGGGCTGATCGGTGGCCTCGTCCGCCGGGAGCTGGCCGACCGGTACGACTTCAGTGGGCTGAGCCGTCACGCGGTCGCCGGCATGCCGTACACCGAGGCGACGGTCACCGACCTCCAGGCGGTCCGCGGCGCCGTCGCGGGCATGGAGATGGTGCTCCACCTCGCCGGCGAAACGAAGAACGACGACGATTGGGATGACCACTTCCAGGTGACCGCCGGTGGCACGATCAACGTCCTTCGGGCAGCGGCCGATGCGGGCGTGCGGCGGGTCGTCTTCATGAGTACCGGCAGCACCATGTGTGGCTGGGAGTGGGACGACGGCTTTCCGTACGGCCGACTCGCCCGGGGCGAACGCGACGTGCCGGCATGGGATCTCCTGGACCACACGACCCCGCCTCGACCGGACAGCCCATACGGGGTCGCCAAGTTGTTCGGCGAGGCCGCCGCACGGTGGTTTTCGGACCGCACCGCGCTCAGCGTCCTGGTCATCCGCCTGGGCGCAGTGCTCGCGTCGAACCGACCCCAGCTGGTTCGACACTTCCCCGGCTTCCTTGCCCAGGAGGATGCCGTCCAGATGATCGATCGCTGCCTTGCGGCGCCCGAGTCGGTCAGGTTCGGCATCTTCGACGCGATCTCCGAGAACAGCACCCGCTGGCGGGACACATCGCCGGCGAAGGACGTCCTCGGCTGGCGGCCAACCGGATCGTCCGACCGTTTCGATCCGACCGAGCTCGACCGCTGACCATCGGGGCTGTGTTGTAGCCACGTTGTAACTTGCGCATGGTGTTACCATCCCGCTTGCGAAAGATAGGGGCGTAAACCCGCCCCTCAGGTTGTCGCAAGCCAATCTTGGAGGAGGGCGGCCCGTGGCCATTCATCGTCTACGTCCGCGCACCGGCATGTTGCTGGCCGCGGTCATCGTGTTGGCGGCATGCGGTCAGGCGATCACGTCGCCCAGCGCCACCGCGGACCCGAGCAGCGGCACCCCGACGGTGGCACCGACCGATTCCCCGAGCGGCGGCATCATGACCGCAGCCTGGATCGGACCGTGCTGTCTCGACGTCGACACCAACAACCCGTTGTCCGCCGGTGGCGACGCCCACTGGTGGAGCAAGATCCACGGCCGGCTCGTGACCTACTCGGTCAAGGACGGCGCCTACGATCAGCTCGTCCCAGAACTCGCCGAATCGTGGACCACGAGCACCGACGGCCTCGTCTGGACGATCAAGCTCCGCGACGGCGTCAAGTGGCATGACGGCGAAGCCTTCACCGCGGAGGACGTGAAGTACTCGATCGAGATCTGCCTCGATCCCAAGGGCGGCGGCTGTTCGAACGCCGGGACCCTGAACCCGATCGCCGGCGCCAAGGCATTCCAGGACGGCGCTGCCGAGGTCAGCGGCGTCAAGGTCGTCGACCCGCTCACGATCGAAATCACGACGTCCGTCAAATCAGCCAACCTGATCGACGGGTTCGCCGAGACGTGGATCATGCCGAAGCACTCGCTCGGCTTGATCCCGACGTCGGAGCACAAGACCACCGACTGGTGGACCACCAAGAACATCGGCGTCGGTCCGTTCAAGTGGAAGGCATACACGCCGGGCCAGTCGATCGAACTCGAACGCTTTGAAGACTATTGGCGCGGAGCTCCCAAGCTGGACGGCATCATCCGCCGCCAGTTCAAGGACACGGCCACGGCACTGCTCGCGTTCGAGAATGGCGAGATCGACTTCACCTACGTCACCGGCGACGAGGTCGCCCGCATGCGTGAGAGCACCCTCGGGACCATCTTCGAAGGTCCTTCGGGAGTCGACAACGAGATCTCGTTCAACCAGGCCAAACACCCGGAGTTCGCGAACGTCGATGTCCGACAGGCCATGCTCCTGGCCATCGACCGCAACGCGATCATCGAGAACATCTATGGCGGCTCTGCGCAGCTGGTCCCGTGCCTCTACGGGCTCCCGAGCCTGACCGGCAGCGTTGAGGCCCAGGGCTACGATCCCGCGGCGGCGAAGGCCCTGCTGGACGGCGCCGGGGTCACCATGAAGGCGGAGTACATCTTCGACACGTACTACAACGATCCGCTCTCGGCCAACGTGATGACGGCCATCCAGACGAACTGGAAGGACAACCTCGGCATCACGGTCAAGCTCCAGCCGATGGATGGGGCTGCCTGGACAACCCGCTACTACGACAACGGAGAATTCGACATCGCCTTCGCCGGAGCCGCCAACGGCCCGACGGGACAGCGGGCCTTCACCTACTTCCACTCTTCGGCACTCTGGCCGAACGGCGGGAACGGGTTCAAGGGCTTCCACTACAACATCCCGGCCCTGGATGCGGCCCTTGAGGCAGCCGGAGCCGAGTTCGACAAGGCCAAGCAGGGTGACCTGTACGCGGAGGCCTGTCAGATCATGCATGACGAGCTCCCGTGGCTGTTCATGTGGCAGACCGTGCGCTACCACATCGTCAGCAACAAGCTCCAGAACGTGATCCTGATCCCCGCAGCTGGTGGCGGCTCGTATTACGATGCCGTCGAAACCTGGACCAAGACTCCGTAGTCGCCTCGCGACTCGGATGACCAGGGGGCGGAGGCAACAACCTCCGCCCCCTTCCTCATTGTCGGACCCGCGTGGAGGATCATGGGCACCTTCATCGTCCGCCGTCTCCTCATCAGCATCCCGGTCTTTGTTGGGATCACGATGCTGGTGTTCGTGTTCGTGGCGCTTGCCCCGGGCGATGCGACCGCGGCCATGACCCGCCCGGAGTCACTAGGCAACCCCGCGATCCGCCAGGCCATCATCGAGCGCTACGGGCTGGACCAGCCCATCCCCATCCGGTACGTCCGCTGGCTTAGTGGCGTTCTCCAGGGTGAGTTGGGCTACCGCCTGATCGGCGGCCAACCGATCGCCAGCGAGATCGCCCGTTCGTTCCTCGCATCGTTCGTGCTGATGGGCACGGCCCTCGTCGGCGGCATCCTGGTCGGGGTCCCGCTCGGTGTGCTGTCTGCCGTCCGCCAGTATTCGAAGATCGACTTCACGCTGACCGGCATCACGTTCCTCGGCGTGTCGATGCCGTCATTCCTGTTGGGCATCGGCGGCCTGTGGCTCGTCGGCCTCCAGCTGGGGCTCGTCCCCATCGCGGGGATGGTCACACCGGGTCAGCCGTTCGACCTGTTCGACTTCCTGCGCCATCTTGCCCTGCCGTCGGCAATCCTCGGATTCGGGTTCGCGGCCATCTTCATGCGCTACACGAGGGCCTCGATGCTGGAGGTGATCAACGCCGACTACGTGACGACGGCTCGGGCGAAGGGCCTCGCCCCGAGGACCGTGATCAGCCGTCACGCGTTCCGTAACGCCATGATCCCGGTCATCACGCTGATTGGCCTCTACATCCCGGAGATGATCGGAGGTGCGGTCGTGACCGAGCAGGTCTTCAGCTGGCCCGGGCTCGGTCAGCTCGCGATCGACGGCGTGGTCTCGCGCGACTACTTCCTCATCATGGGGATCACGATGGTCCTGTCCGTCTTCGTGCTGCTCGCCAACCTGGTGACAGATGTGCTCTACGCCTTCGCCGACCCACGCATCCGGTTGACCTGATGAACGATTCGAGGACCGCAGCCCCGGGCGCGAGCCGCGCGGTTTCTGTCCGAGCCGAATCCCCGTCGCGACGGGCCATTCGCCGATTCCTTCGCCATCGACTGGCACTGGTCGGTCTGGTCGTGATCGGTGTGATCATCGTCCTCGCGATCCTGGGCGACGCAGAGCTGGCCAACCAGCAGAACCTCAGGCTGGGTTTCACCAACAAACCGCCCGGGGACGGCTTCCTGTTCGGCACCGATGCCCTGGGGCGAGACGTCCTCGCCCGGACCCTGGTGGGCGGCCGCATCTCGCTGGTCGTGGCGTTCGTGTCGGTCGCCATCGCGACGCTGATCGGGACGGCGGTGGGCGTGGTCTCGGGGTACCTCGGCGGCGCCGTCGATGTCGTCCTGATGCGCTTCGTCGATATCGTCCTGAGCTTTCCGGTCATCCTCGTGCTCCTGGTCGTGGCAGCCCTCGTCGGACCCGGCATCGTCACCCTGGTCGTGATGATCGGTGCGGTCACCTGGTCGCGTGGTGCGCGGATCGTGCGGGGGCAGGTGCTGACCCTGCGGGAATCGACGTTCATCGAGGCCGCGCGCGTCATCGGGGTGTCCGACGGGCGGATGATCCGGTCGCACATCCTGCCCAACATCATCGCCCCGCTGGTGGTGTTCGCCACCTTCGGCGTCGCCACCGTCGTCATCTTCGAGGCCAGCCTGTCGTACCTCGGGCTGGGGGTCCAGCCACCCACGCCGAGTTGGGGAAACATGCTGAACACCGCCCGCTCCGTGACCGTCCTCGAGCGCTACACCTGGCAGTGGATTCCGCCGGCCACGTTGATCGTGTTGATGGTCCTCGCCGTCAACTTCGTCGGTGACGGTCTGCGCGACGCCTTCGATCAGCGCGCCACGAGCGAACGCTAGGCCAGACGCACGGTCCGGCCGGTCCGGGCCGACTCGTAGGCTGCGTCGATCAGCTCCAACGCGCGAACCAGGGCGTCGCCGCCGGCCAGTGTCTCGCGCCCGGTCCGGATCGCGTCGAGCAGATCCTGCACGGCCGCGCGGCCGCCAGCGCCATAGCCGGGAATCGACGGGACGGCGTAGCTCGTACGCTCTTCTCGCAGGCCGCCATCGGCGCCGGCGGAGCTGAGGATGACAAGCTCCTCGTCGAGTCCCAGCTCGATCGACGCCTGGAGGCCGCGCAGGGCCAGTCGGCTGCGATACCCGCGACCCGGCAGCGCGTAGGCGTGGTGAACTGTCCCGATGGCACCGCCGGCGAACCGCAGGGCGACCGAGATCACGTCCTCGACCTCGAGTCCCGGGGCCCCTACCCGACCCGCCATCGCGCCCACCTCGACGACCGGCTCGCCGCTCAGCCAGAGGAGGGTGTCCAGGTCGTGGACACCGAGCCAGCTCAGGATCCCCCCGCCGCTCAGGGCAGGATCGAAGAGGCCGTTGCGTGGGTCGCGCAACTGCACGGTCGACGCTGCGAAGATCGCCTCCGCCGAGATCAGCCGCCCGAGACGCCCGGCGAGCACGGCCTGCTTGGCGGCCTGGGCGGCCGGCGAGTAGCGTCGCGTCAGCCCCACGACTGCCCGGACGCCGGCGGAGCGCACGGCATTGAAGGCGCGACGACCCTCGGGCGCGCTCCTGGCTGCCGGCTTGTCCACCAGCAGGTGGATCCCGGCCCGTGCGAGCTGCTCGATCGCCGCTGGGGCAGCGGCGTTGGGGAGGGTGACCAGCGCAAGGTCCAGGGCGTGCCGCTCCACCAGGTGCTCCAGCTTCGATTCGACCGGAAGGCCGCGGTAGCGTTCGCCCAGCTCGGGTCGCAGCGACGGGTCATGATGTGGCGGGGCGAGGGTGCGAGCAAGCCCAGGATCCGGGTCGTAGAGCGCGACGATCTCCAATTCGTCGGGGAATCCCTCGATCGTCTCCACCCAACCGGTGACGTGGTAGTGACCGAGACCGACGACCCCGACGCGTAGCCGTTGAGCGCGCCCGGGCGCTTCCGTGGTCGTGTCCATCGCGTGGAGCCTCGCCTAACCGGTCAGGATCTCGTCGCTCGCCACGCGAACGGCGCGCAGGTGGATTGTCGACAATCTACGATACGTCGTCAGGCGGCCAGCGGTCGCAGATCGCCGGAACGGAGTTTGGCATGAACCAGGGTCCCGTCGTCGTCATCCCCGCTCCCATCGACGTGATGGACTGGAGTTACGAGGTGGAGCGTTCGATCCTGGGGCCGCTCGGGATCCGACTGGTCATCCCGGAATCGCCGGACGAGGCGCGGATCGCGATGCCGGACGCGGACGTCATCTTCACGTCCAGCCCGATCACGGCTGACGACATCGCGACGTTCCGGGACTGCGTCGGCATCCTGTGCTACAGCGTCGGGATGGACTATGTCGACGCCGGGGCGGCGGCCGCGCGCGGGATCCCCGTGTGGAATTGCCCGACCTCGAACAACGAGGAGGTCTCCGATCACGCCGTGCTCCTGATCCTGGCCGCCCAACGGCGCCTGCTCCCGTTCGCCCTCGCCGCCGGCCGGGGCGATTGGGACGTCTACAGTTCGCCGCGGCTCAACGAGATGCATCGGATCGCGACGCGGACCATCGGGATCATCGGTCTGGGCCGGATCGGCCACCTGCTGGCCCGCAAGCTTCACGGATTCCGGCCGACGGTCATCGCCTTCGATCCGTTCATCGCTGAGACGGCCGACCCCGATGTCGAGCTCGTCACGCTCGATGAGTTGTGTGCCCGGGCAGACATCGTCGTCTCGTGCGCGGCCCTGACCGACAGCTCGCGCGGCCTGATCGACGCCACGACGATCGCGAAGATGCGGCCCGGGGTCATCGTGGTGAACGTGTCCCGTGGCGGGATCGTCGTCGAGGACGCGCTCGCCGATGCGCTCGAATCCGGTCATGTCGCCTATGCCGCCCTGGACGTCCGCAGTCCCGAGCCGCCGGATCCAACCGCTGACCGGATCACGCAGCGGTCCGATGTGGTCCTCACCCAGCACATTGCAGCCAGCTCGGTGGAATCGATCGCAGCGCTGCATGTCGAAGCGGCCGACCAGATCATCGCGCTGCTCCGTCAGGCCGGCCGCCTGCCGGCCGGCTAGCCGATCCCGCTCGACCAGGAGGATCCGTGGCTCGCTACCCAAGCACCGTGATGGTCAGCATCGTTTGCCCGTGGGACGAGAACGAACGCCTCGACGAAGCGATGTTCCGGCGAGCGATCCGACACGCGCTGAACGCCAGGTTCCGCCACCTCTACGTCTTCGGGACCGCCGGTGAGGGGTATGCCGTCGACTCGGATCGGTTCCGCCAGGTCGTGGAGGCCTTTGGCGACGAGCTCGCCGGGACGGATGCGCAGGCGATGGTCGGGGTCATCGGGCTCTCGACCGCAATGGTCCTCGAACGGCTCCACGTCGCCCATCGCCTGGGGGCCCGAGCGTTCCAGATCTCGCTGCCGAGCTGGTCATCGCTGAGCGACGCGGAGGTCGTCACGTATGTCGAGACGATCTGCGGTGCCTTCCCGGATTCGGTCTTCATGCACTACAACACAGCCCGGGTCGGCCGGTTGGTCGAGGGGGCCCTCTACCGCGAGATCGTGGCCCGTGCGCCCAATCTCGTGGCGACGAAGACCATGACCGGGGACCTCTCGGTCGTCGCCAGCGTGGTCCGCGATGCGCCCGAGCTGATGCATTTCCTGGGTGAGCAGTCCATCGCGTACGGCGCGCTGTTCGGCGAAGTGGCCCTCCTGGGAACGTTCGGTGCGCTGGCACCCGACCAGTCGTGGAGGCTACTCCATGCCGCGGCGGAAGGCTGCCACGAGGAAGCCGCCGAGATCGGCTCGTGGTTCGCGAGGCTGAGCTCCGATCTCTTCACTCCGCTCATGGTCGACCGTCGGGTCGACGGCGCGTACGACAAGACGATCCAGAAGCTGTCCCCGGGCATGGGCGATTTCCCGCTGCGCATGCTGTCACCGTATCGGACGGTGTCCGACGTCGAGTTCGAGGGCGCCCTCACGACCCTTCTGGAGCGGTACCCGGACCTCGCTGCGGGATCGTCCCGATCTGCGCCGTGACCCACGACCGATGATCGTCGACTCGCACGTGTATTGCTTCGTGTCGCCGGATCGAGCGGCCGGCCATCCGAGCGCGTCTGCCCATCTGGGCGAGGTGCAGGTATTTCATGCCCTCCATCACCAGCCGGCCTGGCGAACGCGCGATCGGGAGCCCTCGGACGCACGTCGTCTCCTGGATCCGACACCCGATCTTCCCTTGCGGCCGGCGAGCGGTGTGGACTTCCGCGTGGATCGGACCCACCACAGGCTGACATGGACACTGGATGGCGAGGACCACGCCAAGCAGATCTACCCACCGAATCTCCACGACGTCGCCTTCGAGCCGGGTAGCTGCATCGGCGAGATGGATTACGCGGGCGTCGACGCCGCGCTCATCCACGTGGACCGGGCGCTGGGGCTGGATGTCGCGTATCTGGCCGACTGTGTCCGGCGCTACCCCGGGCGGCTGTATTCGATGGCACCGGTCGATGAGGCTGCCATCGTCGGCGACCCCGACCGGGTCATCCAGGACCTGGAGCAGGCCGTCCGGGTCCACGGGTTGCATGTCATCAAGTTCATCCCCGAATACGCCTATCGAGCCGGCGGCGGGCCATGGGACGACGGTCCGTACCGGCCGTTCTGGGAGGCGGTCG
>JANNUK010000278.1:0-1559 GCA_031395155.1 Chloroflexota bacterium
GCCTTCTGCTATGCGGTCGGTTACGCCTACAACGCTGCCGCCAAGGGCATCGAGATCGAGGAGCTGCGGTACGAAGTCGAAGGCGACCTCGACCTGCATCGGTTCCTCGGACTCGGCGGCCCGCGCGCCGGCTTCTCGGCGATCCGGGCGAAGAGCTGGGTGCGATCGTCCAACGCGACGGCGGAGCAGCTCGAGGAGCTCTGTCAGTACGTCCAGGACACCTCGCCGGTGCGCGACATCATCGCCAGTCCGGTGGCAGTGACGACGGACCTCGTCGTCCTCAACTGACGCCGGTCCACGATCGGCCCTGGTCCTCCCCGGGCCAGGGCCGCACATCGCGGTCGTCGCCTCGAGTGCTCGCCGGCGCGCGGCCTGAGGTGGTCCACGCCCCCAGGTGGTCTGCCCATGCGCATCCGACAACTCCGCCTCGCGGAGCGGCTGGGCTTCACAAGGGCATTCTGCCCGGCCAGTTCGGGACCGATGGCTGTTGCCGGCCGCGTATCCGCCCTCGAAGCTTGCGTGATGGAGCCGACGACAGATGTCGACTCCCCGCGCAAGGAGTCCGAGATGGAGAAGATTCTCGTCGCTTACGACGGCACCGAGCCGTCGAAGCGCGCACTGGCGGCGGCCGCCAGTCTGGGCAAGGCATTTGGCGCCCAACTGGGCGTCGTCAGCGTCGTCCCACGCCGGCCCGGTCGCTTTCCGACCGATCCCTGGGACAATCGCAAGGTCCACGCTGCCGAGCTCGTCGAGGCGCGTGACCTGCTCCGAGCGGAAGGTCTGGAGGCGGAGCTGATCGAACCCGTCGGCGATCCGGCGGTGATGATCGAGCATGTCGCCGAGAACGGCGGCTACGACACGGTCGTCGTTGGCGCTCGCGGCCTCGGTGCCATCGACCGGATGCTCCAAGGCAGCGTGTCGGCGCACGTCGCCACCCACGCCAGCACGACGGTCGTCGTCGCCCGCTGACAATGTTCACGACGGCGTCCGCAGCGTGAGGCCAGGGACGCCGTCACATTGGACGCCGTCACATTCTCTTCGGCTCGCGAACGCGACGGTGCAGGAAGCGGAAGCACGCCTGACGCGCCCGGGCCTTGCCGACTGCCCACCCCTGACGGCTTGGTATCGAGCGGCGGCTCACCGGCTAGAGCCTTTACCAAGTTGCCTGACCGCGCCCGATTCGCTTGGCTACTCACGCTCACCTCAACGGTTGCGCCACGGCTCGATCCCACCTTCACCGCGGGCCGCTTACTGCCGGATTTCGATACCCGGGCAGGCGGTCAGCTGCTGCCCCCGCAGAAAGTCGATTAGCAGCGGATTGATGAGCTCCGGTGAGCGGATGTCCGGCCGATGGCCTCCCGCGAGCGCAACGGCCAGAGCCGCGCCCGGGATGGCCGCCGCAACCGCCTCGGCCACGTCCAGCGGTACCGATTGATCGAGCTCACCGTGAAGGACCAGGGTCGGCGACGAGATGGTGCCGAGGATCGCGGGCGCGGCCAAGGAGTCGCGTCCGCGACGCATCTCGCGGCGCTGCTGGATGAGGATCTCCGGATCTGCCT
>JANNUK010000289.1:0-2958 GCA_031395155.1 Chloroflexota bacterium
GACACGACGGCGGGCCGAGGGCAAGTCCTGGCTCGAGGCCCTCCGCTGCCTCAAGCGCCACCTTGCTGACGTCGTCCTTCGCACGATGCTCGCCGATGCGCAGGCAGGCCCAGTTGGGGGCTTGACAACATAGGAGCTCAAGATCGTGTCGCTTGGGACGCCGGCAGGAACAGCCGCCACGCTGGACTCAGCCAGCCTCCGTGTCGAACGGGTTGTCGTCATCGCCCCACCAGAGCGGGCAGCGGGACGCCTAGCACCTGTCCCGCTCCAGGCGGTCAGCGATCCAGAGCGAGAACGTTCCGCACCTCGAGGAGTTACTTTTCGGCGTGAGGGCCACTCAGGGCCTCCACGGCTCGACCGCAACGCCGGGTGGCATTAATCCAGCAGCTTGATGGCGTCTCCTCGCCGCATCCGACCCGATTGCTGGACCGTGGCGTATACGCCCACATTCACCTGGTTGTGCTGGGCGGCCGTCCGGAGAATCCCAGGGTCCTTCGGCAGGTCGCCCTGGGCGAGCGTCGTCATCACGCAGCGGGTGCAGGGTTGGGTGACGCGCAGGCGGACCTCGTCCTCTCCTCCCCCGATCGCCAGTATGTGCCCCACCCAGTCGTTCTCAACGAAGCCGGCCGCTCCCTCGATCGGCGTAACGACGAGGTTCGGGCGGAAGCGTCGGACCTCGAAGCGCCCCTCCGGGTAGAGCTCGCGCAGTCGGTCGAGCGTCGCTGTCGTAAGAACGTGGACGATGCCGATGTCGAAGAACGTGCTCGCCGGCATCGATTCGTCCGTGACCGTCTCGCGGAAGGCGAGTCCCTCCATGTCCGGCCAGTACTCTTCGAGGCTCGCTGCGTCGGGTGGCACCTTTGCGAGCGTCACCTCACGGCCGAGCCCGTCTGACAGCAGCCGGTCGACGCTCTCCGTCCCGCCGTCTCCGCCACTGACGATCATCCGGCCGTCCGGGAGGGAGATGCGAACCGCCGGTGGATCCCCGCCGCGCTGCGGCACGTTCACGAAGGTCGCCCGATGATCAAAGAGCGTCGGCCACTTGCGCGGGAACTTCGCGCTGGCGACCTTGCCCGTCTCGTGGTCGACCAGCGCGTACGCCCGATCCCCGAGCAGCCCCCGCTCGGTCACGTCCACGGCGTTCAGCTCTTCGCCCATCATCGACTTGACGGGGTACCGCCAGAGGCTCACGAGGGAGCCAACAATCGTCTCCGCCATCGCACCCGCTCCTTCCCCGCCTGTTTCGTCGGCATCAGCAGCGCTTGCCCGTGTGCTCGGTGGCGCGCGCCTGTGCCGCGGGAGTCCGCCGGTACCGCTGTCAGGCCTCCACCTGCAGGTCGTCGCCGACGACGCGGACTCGGTGCGCCGCGAGCGGCCGCTCGGCCGGTCCGCGGAGGACGGCGCCCGTCGCCACGTCGAACTGGCTGCCGTGGCAGATGCAGGTCACGGTCGTTCCCTCGAGGTCGCCCTCGGCGAGCGAGCAGCCCTTGTGGGTACATGTGTCGTCGAACGCGTAGAGGCTGCCGCCGGCGTTGGCGACCGTGATCCGCCGGCCTCCGGCGTCGAAGGCTTGGAGCCCGCCAGTCGGGACGCTGCCGGCCTTGACGACGGTCACGTACGCGGGTTCCGGCATCTCTCGTCCTCCGGTCGAGGCAGGCCGCCTCAGCCCGGCCTGGACCAACGCTCGCATTCGACGAATCGTGCGCATCACGTGCACTCGTATCGGTCTGACCCCGGTGATCGGGTTCGCCCAGCCGTAGCCTACACGCACTGCCGCTGCTTTGGTACGGCGCACCACCATGGAATGTCATGTGGGGTCGATCGCTCAGCAGGTGACGTGCAGGAGCGCGTGCACGTCCTTTCGCTTGAGATGGGCGAGCAGGCGGCAGGCATCCGGCGTTGGCAGCGCATCGATCTTGACCCCGCGTCGTTCCGCCTCGGTGTACACCTCAGGGGCAACGGGCAGCCTGCCGTCGGCGCCGGTTCCGACGATGAGCCGCCGCCCACCCCAGGGGATGTCCTCGGCGACCGACAGGGGCGTGTGCCCGAACTGGTCGCGCAGTGCTTTCGACGGACCCTTTCGTCTGCGGCGGATCCGTCCGGCGTCGATCACCACGTCATGGGCGTACCGTTGGCCCTTGATCTGGACCTCGCCGAATGCCACGAGCTTGGCCTTCACATTCCCAGTGTGGCACCTCGCGCGCGCGACGCGACACGGAACGCCAGTCGCGTGGAGACCCCGCCGACGACCGTCGGGGAGCCTTCGAGGATCGGCGGGTCGTCGAGGAAGCGACGTCCGGGCTGGCACCTTCCTCGACGAAGCCGAGGCGGGCCATGCCGTGGCGGACCTGGACGTCGGCCGAGATGTCGATGTACCGGTAGTCGCCGAGCCGGACGTGGAACTCGCGGGCCAGGATGTTAGCCGCCATCGTCGCGATCTTCGGGCCGGCCCCGTGGATCTTCGAGGAACCTGCGACGCGGCGCGCATCTGGTCGGACGCTCCCTCGAGCGCCACCCTCGTGCGCGCCAGTCGGCCTCGTTGAGTGCGGCGAGGTCGGCCATCTCGAGCGACCCTAGACGCTGGCGCACGAAGTGGGGACCCAGCGACGGCTGCTCCGCCCGCATCTGGCGATCCACGAGAGAGGCGAGCACAAAGGCGCATGAGCCTGATTCCCGCCTGGGTTGCTCGCAGGCAAATCGCGAAGTGAAGAAAGACGACGCGCCTCGATACCTGGCCGACCGCAGCGTGCCACACTCGCGCGGCGATGCGCGCGCTCACCGGGATGGGGCTTCTCTCCGCCGCCGTGCTGGTCTCGGAGGTGGCGCTGATCCGGGTCTTCTCGATCGCGCAGTTCTACCACTTCGCCTTCCTGGTGATCAGCCTCGCCCTCCTCGGCTTCGGGGCGAGCGGCTCCCTCCTGGCGCTCTGGCCGCGACTGCGCGCCCCCGCGTGGTGGC
>JANNUK010000305.1:0-7068 GCA_031395155.1 Chloroflexota bacterium
CTTGCGCTCGACGGTCATCCCTCAGTGTCGCGGCCCGCGACTCGAGCGGCCCAACGCGCCGCCACGCGCCTCGCCGGCATCGCCTGAGCCGCCATGGACCCGCGCTCGGTTGACCTCCTGGAGTTCCCCGCGGTCAGAACGCGCCTCGCTGACTTGACGGCGTTCGCGCCGAGTCGCCGACTTGCCGAGTCGCTCGTCCCCGAAAGCGACCCGGTGCTCGTCACGCGGGGCCTCGATGAGACCGATCAGGCCCGCTCGTTGCTCGAGGAGCGGTCGGCCGTTGGCATCGGGGCGAGTCATGACATCGCGCCCGCGATCGGGCGGGCCGTGCGTGGCGGCCGGCTCGACGCGGCGCAGTTCCTCGAGATCGCGGAGACGCTCGATGCGACGGCCCGCCTGAAGACCGCGCTCGCCGACGATCGGCGGCCGCTCATCCGCAAGCTCGCCGGAGACCTGTATCCCGTTCCGGCGGTGCGCTCGACCCTGGCCCGCTCGTTCGATCCGGTGGGCGAGTTGCTCGACACCGCGTCGCCGCGGCTCGGTGGGCTACGCGCCGCGGTCCGGGTGGCCTACGACCGGCTGCGCCGACGGCTGGACTCGCTCGTCGGATCCGAGCTGGGCAGCGCCCTCCAGGAGCCGATCGTCACGCTTCGCAACGGCCGCTACGTCGTTCCCGTGAAGGCCGAGGCGCGCTCGCGGGTCAAGGGGATCGTGCACGACGCGTCGGGCAGCGGCCAGACTGTGTTCGTCGAGCCGCTGGTCATCGTCGAACTCGGCAACGCCTGGCGGGAGGCGCAGTTGGCTGAGGCGGAGGAGGTTGGGCGCATCCTCGACGAGTTGTCGGCCCTCGTGGCGGCCAACGCGGTTGCCCTCGACTCCACCCTCGGCGCACTCGCCCGATTTGATCTCTGGGCGGCCAAGGCCCAGCTCGGGGCCGAGATGGACGCCGTGCGGGCGGCGGATGCCGCGCGAGGAGAAGTCGTCTTGCTGGGTGCGCGACATCCCGGACTCTCGGGCACGGTGGTGCCCATCGATATCCGCCTCGGCGACGGCTATACGGCGCTCGTCGTGACCGGGCCCAACACGGGCGGCAAGACGGTCACGCTGCGCACGCTGGGTCTCCTCGCCCTGATGCATCAGGCTGGTCTGCACGTTCCGGCCGAAACCGGCAGCCGGTTGCCGATCTTCGGAGACGTGTTCGCCGACATCGGCGACGAGCAGTCGATCGCCCAGTCGCTCTCGACGTTCTCCGGGCATCTGCGTTCGATCATTCGCATCGTGGCCGCCGCCGGGCCCGGGACCCTGGTGCTCCTCGATGAACTCGGCGCCGGGACCGACCCGACCGAGGGATCGGCCCTGGCACAGGCGCTTCTCGACCACTTCATTCGAGCCGGCGCCCTCGTGGCGGCCACGACCCATTACGCGGAACTCAAGGCGTACGCGCACACCACGGATCAGGCGCGAAACGCGTCGGTGGAGTTTGACCTCGAGACGCTCTCGCCGACCTACCGGCTCTCGATCGGCCTCCCGGGCGGTAGCCAGGCCTTCGCGATCGCCGAGCGCCTCGGGTTGCCCGGCGACATCGTGTCCGACGCGCGATCCCGGCTGACCGAGTCGCAGCAGACGTTCGAGGCAACGCTGTCGGCGATCAAGGCCACCGAGAGCCAGACGGCAGACGCGTTGGATCGCGCGCGGTCGGCGGAACTCCGCGCCGCCGACGCGCTTCGCGACGCCGTGGATGAGCGGCGCCGCACGCGATCCGAGCGCGACGCGGCTGCTCGCGAGGCACGGGTGGAGGCCGAGCGGCTGGTCGGGGCGCTCCGCGACGACGTGGCGCGAACGCGACGCATGCTGGAGCGCGAGACGATCACGGCACCGGGCGTTGACGCGGCCATGATCCGCGCGGACGAGCTTCTTGCACGCCTGCCGGGAGCTGGGCCGGCGTCGGCTCCTGAAGCCGTCCCGATGGTCACCTGGAAGGTGGGTGATCGGGCCCGCAGTCGACGGGGTGGGTGGGATGGGCGGGTCGCCGCGCTCGATCGCGATGGGCTCCGCGCCACGCTCGAGTCGGGCGGGATGCGGGTGGCGGTGGACCTGGCGGACCTGGAGCCGTCGGCGGCGCCGGTTCATGGAACGCCCGGCTCGAACGATCCCGCCGGCGACGCGACGTCCAACGCGGCCGCCCTTCGGCTGGCCCGGGCGCGCAGCGTCGCATCCTCACTGGACCTGCGCGGCGCCCGCGTGGATGAGGCACTCGACGCGCTGGGACGCTACCTCGAAGACGCTTCCCTGGCCGGCCTCCCACAGGTGACGGTCATCCACGGCCTCGGTACCGGCGCGCTGCGCGATGCGGTCCGCGCCGAAGCCGGCGGCCATCCGCTCGTTCAGTCGATCCGGCCCGGAGCGCGCGGCGAGGGAGGCGACGGAGCGACGATCGTCGCACTTTGAGGGCGAGCCCCGGCGACCCTTTGCGAGTGGCCGGTCAGCCGCCACTACCGGGCGGCGTCGGTTTGGGCTTGGGCCCCGGGAGGTCCGGCGTCGGGGTGGGGCCGCCCGGCGGCGGCTCCTGGGTCGGCTCCGGCGTCAGGCATGGCGTGGGCTCGGGTGTGATCCCGGGATCGAACGATCCGACGATCGGCGGGAAGGTCGGGTCATTGTTGCCGGGCTCCCGGCATTCCGGCGGTGGCAGCGGCTGGCACAGCTCGGTCGGTGCGAACTTGCCGCCCCAGCCTTTCCCGAAAGGCGCAAAGCGGGTGTTGTAGAAGTACGTGGTGCGCGTGCGCTCGGGTCCGCCGGCGACGCCGACCCCCCTGGCTGCGCGCGACGCCCACTCGAGCGTGAACGGCAGCCATTGGGGGAAATTGGCTTCCGCGGTGCTGAAATCGAGGAAACCGCGCTGGACCATCGGGCCGGCGCAGCCGTCCTGCCACAGGAGGCCGGAGATATCGTCGATATCGAGCGTGACGCGCAGGTTGTCGGTGCGCTTGGGGACGGTGCCCTCGATGAAGATCTCACTCACCCTGGTCGCGGTGAACGGACCGGGCAGGAGGCCGCTGATGGCATCGACCTCGGCCGTGACCAGGCCATCCGGCGGGGTGAACGCGGCGATCGGGAGGCCCCGGCTCACGTCGTTCAGGATCGCCGACCACAGCGGGGCGGACGAATCGAGAGACAGGCTGCCCTTGTTCGGTTCGTTGTTGCTGTTGCCCATCCACACTCCGACGGCCAGTGCCGGCGCGGTCGGGTCCTCGGGTGGGGCGAGGTAGCCGTAGGCATGCACGTCCCGGTTGTCGTTTGTGGTACCGGTCTTGTACGCCGCGGGACGGGCGGTCTTGCCGTCGACGATCCGCCACTCGGCCCAGTACGGGTTCACCTTGGGGTTGGTGTTGCCGGCGAGGATGTCGGTGATGATGTAGGCCGCCTGCGCGCTGATGACCCGATCGCCGCTCGGCGGATCCGTCTCCAGTGGCCAGATGCTGTTGCCGTCGGAATCGGTCACGCCCAGGATGATCGTTCTCGGCATGAGCACGCCGCCGTCCGCGATGGCCCCATACGCGCCGAGCAGGTCGATCGGGTGGATCTCGAGCGTGCCGATCCCCATCGAGATGACCGGGATGGTTCGCGGGCCGTACCCCAGCCCAAAGTCCTTGGAACGGTTGAAATAGTGCTCGAGGCCGTTCGTGATGCCGGCCTTGATCGCCGGTGTGTTGAGCGAGAACTGGAGGGCCGAGCGGAGCCGGACCGGTCCACGTTCCAGGCCGTCGGCCTGGGTCGGCGTGTACCCCTTGCCGAAGTCGGTCACGACGTCCATGAACATCGTGGCGGCGGTCATCGTGCGGTCATCGATCCCGATCGCATACCCGACCGGCTTGATGGCGGATCCCGGCTGACGCCAGCTATCGGACAGGACATCCCACTGCGGGTCGAACTTCGCCGAGCCGTTGCTCGTGTAGCTCGCGCTCCCGACGTAGGCGAGGACCTGGCCCGTCCGATAATCGATGATCGCCGACGCCGCGTTGTGGATGTTGCTGCCCTTCAGGTTCTTGATCCAGCCCCATTCGGATTCCGGGATGCCTTCGGCGGCCAGGATCGACTCGGGCCTCTTCGCGTGGGGTGTTCGGGCCGCGACGTACGTCCACTTCTCGGCGATCTGCTGGGCCGGCCAATCCAGCGACGACTTGACCCGATAGCCGCCCGTGTCGACCTTCTCGCAGCTGTCGGCGGGCTGTCCCGGGCAGAGAATCTCGGCGAGCTGAGCGCGCACCTGCCAGACGAAGTGCGGTGCCTTCCACGGCGTTGCCGCCTGCGACGCCAGGATCACCGGATCCTGCTTGGCCCGTTCGTATTCGGCGAGGGTATGGCGGGCACCGGACAGCACGCTGCGGGTCTTCATCAGGTCGAGAATGCGATTACGCCGGACGACGATCTCACTCGTCGGCGGCACGACCAGCGTGGTCTGGGCCAGTGGACAGGTCTCCTCGGCCGCGAGCTCGATGCCGCATACCACGACAGCCTGCCTGGTGAGGTCGAACCTGGTCGGCGACTGGGGGATGGCGGCGAGGATCGCGGTCTCGGCGAGGCTCAGCTCATCGAGCGTCTTCTTGAAGTAGCTGTGCGCCGCCGCCTTCACGCCGTAGCTCTGGTTCCCGTAGAAATTCTGGTTGAGGTACGCGGTGATGATCTGTTCCTTGCCGATATCGCCAGGGAATTCCTGCGTCAGGCGGATGGACTGGATGATCTCGCGGGCCTTGCGCTCGTAGACGGTGCCTTCCAGCGCTTCGGGCGGCAGGAGCCGGTTGCGCACGAGCTGCTGCGTGATCGTGGAACCGCCGCGGGGTCGACCGTTGATCGTGTCGATGGTGGCCGAGACGAAGCCGCCGAGATCGAAACCCGGGTTGCTCCAGAAGTCCTTGTCCTCGATCGCCGTCGTGGCATCGAGCACTTCATCGGGAATCTCCGCGAAGGTCACGACCTCTCGCTTCCGCTCGCCGAGGCGCGCCAGGTCCATCGTGCCGGTTCGATCGGTAACGACCGTCTGCTGATCGAACGACAGACCGAGCAGCAGCGCCTTGGGGTCGGGCAGGTCGCGGCTGTAGTAGGCGTAGGCGGACACCACCCCGATGAACCCGGCCGAGCCGATGGTGAACAGGAGGGCGAAGAGGAGGATCGGGAAGGCAATCGCGGCGTTGCGCGCCGCGCCTCCGCCACGGGGGCGTCGACTGGCGCCCATCCGACGTTGGCGCCGGCGCCGCGCGAGGCTGATCTGCATTTAGGCGGTCACGATAGCATAGGGACGTGATAAATCTGCCCCCCGGCGCCCGATCAACCCAGACGTCCGCCGGAGTCCAGCTGTGACGGCCGCGCACGGCAAGGTGACCGTCGACCCCAGCGCCGAGGGCCTCCCGGGCCTCCTGGGAGCCCTGCGCTGGAGGGGGATGTTCCACGACGCCACGCCTGGGCTCGAGGCGCGCCTGGCGACCGGTCGATCGATTGCCGGGTATGTCGGCTTCGATCCGAGCGCCCCGTCGCTTCACGTCGGAAACCTCGTCCCGATCTTTGGATTGATCCATCTCCAGAGCCGCGGTGGGCGTCCGGTGGCCCTTGTCGGCGGCGCCACGGGTATGGTCGGCGACCCATCGGGCCGCTCGGCGGAACGGAATCTGCTCGAACGCGATGAACTCATGGCGAACGTCGCCTCGATCCATGCCCAGCTCGAGCGGTACCTGGACTTTTCAGCAGGTCCCACACAGGCGTCGATGGCCAACAACCTCGACTGGCTCGGCGAGGTCCGGCTGCTCGACTTTCTGCGCGACGTCGGCAAGCACTTCACGGTGTCGTACATGCTCGCCAAGGATTCCGTCCAGGTTCGCCTGGAGCGCGGCCTCTCGTACACCGAGTTCAGCTACATGCTGCTCCAGGCCGCCGACTTCGCCCACCTTCAGCGGACGATGGGCGTCGAACTCCAGATGGGCGGCGCCGACCAGTGGGGCAACATCACGGCCGGTCTCGAACTGATCCGGCGCACCGCCGGCGGCAGCGACGAGCAGGAGCCGGCGTTCGCCCTCGCGTACCCGCTGCTCCTGTCGCCCTCGGGCACGAAGTTCGGGAAGTCCGAGAGCGGCGACTCGGTCTGGCTGGACGCCGAGCGAACGACGCCCTTCGCGTTCTACCAGTACTGGCTGAACACGGACGACCGGGACGTGGGCACCTACCTGCGCTGGTTCACCCTGTTCGGCCGCGACGAGATCGAGCGCCTCGACGCCGAGCTCGCCGCCCGTCCCGAGGCCCGCCGGGCCCAGCGGACCCTGGCGGCCGATATCACCAGCCGGGTCCACGGGGCGTCATCCGCAGCCCATGCGGCCCGCGTCTCCGAGGCCGTCTTCGCTCGCGGGCCGATCGTCGATCCCGACGTGCTCGCCACCCTCCACGAGGCGGTCGACGGATTCACGTTCAGCCGGGAGGAGCTTGCTGGCGATGTCGTAGCGCTTCTGGTTGGGAGCGCCACGGTGGCCTCCAACGGCGAGGCGCGCCGGCTGATCGCCCAGGGCGGTGTGTCGATGAACGACGAGCGGGTCACCGATCCCGCCATGACCGTCCCGGCGCCCATTGCCGGCGCGTGGCTCGTGATCAGGATCGGCAAGAAGCGCCTGCGCGTGGGTCGCCTCACCGGCTGACGTCCCTGGCGCGGGCTCACCACGATCTGGCGCGCTCGGCGTGCCTGACGTCAGGGCCGGTGGCGTGTGCGCAGGACCTCAAGCGCGGCCGAGGGGTCGAGCCTGCGCTCGGCGAGCAGGACGAGGACGTGGTACAGGAGGTCGGCCGCTTCCCCGGCGAGGGCGTCCCGGGTCGCCGCGCGGTCGCGACCGGCGGATTGCGCCTCCGCATCGTCGCGCGCGGCAAGCAGCACCTCGGTCGCCTCCTCGGTCACCTTGCGGGCGGTCGCATCGACACCTTCGGAGACGAGGCGCGCGGTATACGAGCCCTCCGGCGGGTCGTCGATGCGGGTTCGGATCGTCGCCCACAGGGATTCGAGGAACACGAAGCCCTGGCTCGGCGCCTTCGGCCGTT
>JANNUK010000202.1:0-12200 GCA_031395155.1 Chloroflexota bacterium
ATCCCAACCTCCTGCTGGATCCGCTTGAGCTCGACCTGCATCTGCTTGCGGAGCTTGAGATCGAGGGCACCGAGCGGCTCATCGAGAAGGAGGACGGCGGGCCCGTTGATGAGCGCACGCGCCAGGGCAACCCGCTGGGCCTGTCCACCGGAGATCTGGCCGGGCTTGCGATTCTCGAACCCGGGCAGCTCGACCAGCTCGAGCATCTGGGTGACCCGCCCCGCGATCTCGGACGTCTTGAGGCCCTTGCGCCGAAGCCCGAAGGCGACGTTCTCGAAGATCGACAGGTGCGGAAAGAGCGCGTAACTCTGGAAGACGGTGTTGACGTTTCGCTTGAAGGGTGGCAGCCAGGTCACGTCCTGACCCTGGAGCTCGATCAACCCGGAGGTAGGCTCCTCGAAGCCACCGATCATGCGCAGGGTCGTCGTCTTGCCGCAACCGGATGGACCGAGGAGGCTGAAGAATTCCCCGTCGCGGACCTCGAGGTCGATATGGTCGACCGCGACGGTTTCGCCGAATTTCTTGACCACCTGGACGAGGCGAACGTCGACATCGGACACGCGGGTTTGGTTCTCCCTTCGTCCATCGAGCGCCGGAACGATCACGGCCCGGTCCCCGATGGGCGTGCGTGCACCCCGCTGGCAGGCCGGGTCGGTGGCCCGGATCGTATGACCGGAGCCGAGGGGCTGTCAAGGCGACGAAGCTTCGAACTTCGAATCACACGCGACCCCCGCGCCCGAGAATCGTGCACTTGTCGCAGTAATGCTGCGAAGCGGGTCGTCGGGCTGTCACCAGGCGACGCCCACGAGCAGCCGCGTGCCGGGCGACTCGAGCTCGGTCGGGGTTCGGCGGGGGTGCCGCAGGCCCCGGGATTCGATCGCGCGGGTACGATAACGACGTTCCGGCCGTCAGAAAGTCGGCGCCGGGAGTTCCGGTACGCTGCGAAGGGAATGACTCGACGATGACGATGCTCACCGAAGCCGCGGTCAACGATGCTCTGCGCACCGTCCAGGAGCCGGAGCTGGGCGGCGACCTGATCAGCCGCAACATGATCAAGGACCTGCGCATCGATGGCTCGAGCGTCGCGTTCACGATCGAACTCACCACGCCCGCCTGTCCGCTGAAGGACGAGATCGAAACAAACGTGCGCGGCGCCCTCGGCCCGATCGGCGCGACGGCCATCGACATCACGTGGAGCGCCATGGTTCGCCGGGCAGCGCCGGCGCAGCCGCAGCAACTCGTCCCCGGCGTCAAGAACATCATCGCCATCGCCTCGGGCAAGGGCGGCGTGGGCAAGACCACCGTCAGCGTCAACCTGGCCGTCGCGTTGGCCCAGTCCGGGGCGACGGTTGGCCTCCTCGATGCCGATATCACCGGGCCGAACATCCCCCTGATGCTCGGCATCCAGGGTCAGCCGACGGCAAGCGAGAACAACAAGATCCTGCCGCTCGAGCGCCACGGCGTGAAGTGCATCTCGATCCAGTTCTTCGTGCCGGAAGGACAGCCCATCGTGTGGCGCGGACCCCTGATCGGCGGCGCGATCCAGCAGTTCCTGCGCGACGTCGAGTGGGGCGACCTCGACTACCTCGTGATCGACCTGCCGCCGGGGACATCGGACGCCCAGCTGACGCTGGCGCAGGCCGTCCCGATCAGCGGGTCCGTCCTGGTCACGACACCGCAGGAGGTGGCCCTGTCCGACGTCACGAAGGCCCTCGCCATGTTCAAGCGGATGAGCGTACCGGTCATCGGCGTCGTCGAGAACATGACCTCCTTCGTCTGCCCTCACTGTGGCGATGTGACCGACATCTTCGGGCGCGGCGGCGGCGAGCGATTCGCCGCGGAGCATGGAATCGAGTACCTGGGTGGCATTCCGCTCGATATCACGGTTCGACAGGGCGGCGATGTCGGTGTTCCGGCCGTCGCACAGCGCGAGCCGGGTCCCGCAGCGGCCGCCCTCAGCGCCCTGGCCAGGACCGTCGCAGCCCGGATGAGTGTCCGTGCGGCCCAAGCGGCCGGTCAGCCCGTCCTGACGATCGCCTGATTCGGTCCGTTCGCGGCAGCGCGGCACGGGCGTAGACTGCGCGCCCGGGGCAAGCCCGGCAGCGGGGGAAGGAGGCCCGATGCGCTGTTCCGCTTGCGGGTCGGCCGTCGGCTCGACGGCTCGCTTTTGCGCCCAGTGTGGCCGACGCATCGATCGGACCCAGGACGGCCCGAGGGCGATCGTCGGCGACCGGCGGATCGTCACGGCACTGTTCGCCGACCTGGTCGACTACGTCCGGCTGGTCGCCGAGCATGACGCCGAGGACGTTCAGCAGCGCGTCGACGCGGCGTTCGAGGCGATGGCCGCGGCCATCAGGCGATACGACGGGACGGTCGAGAAATTTATCGGTGACGCCGTCTTCGCGGTCTTCGGTTCGCCGCGTTCGCACGGAGACGATGCATTGCGCGCGATCCGCTGTGCCCTGTCCGTGCGCGATGCGCTCGGTCGGGTCCCGCCGACGGGCGGTGCGGATCCGCTCCAGGTGCGGATCACCCTGGCTACTGGCGAGGTCGTCGCCGGGCGTCGCGACACCGATGGCATCCCCGCGGTATCACTGACCGGTCCGGCGGTGGTGACCGCGGCGCGACTCCAGGAGATCGCTCGACCCGGGGAGATCCTGGCCGACGCCGCGACAGTGCACGCTGCCCGCCGCCCGCTCGCCGTGGACGATCGCGGGCAGGTCGTCCTTCGCGGTCAGCCCCAACCTGTGCATGTCATGGCCATCGAGGGGGAGATGATCGGCGTGGATTGGGGGCGCGCTTCACAGGGTGCCCTGGTCGGCCGTGCCGTCGAGCTGGCGACGCTCACATCGGCGATGGATGACGTTGTGTCATCTGGACGCGGCCGCGCGATCTTCGTGATGGGTCCGGCCGGCGTGGGCAAGTCGCGACTCGTGGAGGAGCTTGCGGGTCATGCCCGCGATCGCGGGGTGCGCTGGTCGTGGACGGACAATGTCTCCTATGGGACCGCGGAACCGTATCGTTTCATCAGGGCACTGGCGCAGCAGCTGGCCGACGAGGTCGGCACCGACTCCGGTTCGCTCACCCGGCGCTGGCTGTTCACGTCCGATGTCGATCCCAGTGCGGCACAACGAATGGCCGGCGCGATCGCTGCGGTCGCCCGCGATGCAGAATTCTCGGGGTGGGAGGAGGAGGCAGCCTTCGCTCCGACCGACCCGGCCGTCGTTCGTGCCGGCGTGGTGGAGGCCGCGGCCGCCTATACCGCCAGGATGCGCGACGAGCTCGGGCCCCGGGTGATCGTGATCGAGGACGCGCACTGGATCGATCGCTCGAGCGCCGAGATCATGACCGAGCTGTTCCCCATCTGGCTGGGCGGCCCGTTTCTGGTCATCGCGACGACCCGCGCCGAGGTAGTGCCGGCGTGGGCACTCGAGGCGTCGCCGGAGCCGATTGATCTGGCCGGCCTCGGCTTGCCCGAGACCCAGGAACTTGTCGAACAGGTGACGGGGCTGCGCCTCGACGACGACGACCTTCATGGCCTCCACGACCGAACCGCGGGGAACCCGCTGTTCGTCGTTGAGACGGTCCGAGCCGGCCTCGAAGATGGCTCGCTGGGTGAGCGGGACGGGCGCCTCGCGCGGGTCAGGCCCGACGCCGGGGACTCGCTGCCGCTGACGCTGCGATCGCTGCTGGGAGCGCGCATCGACGCGCTCGACGCGGACGGGCGCGAAGTGATGGAGGTTGCCGCGGTGGTCGGCATGACGTTCGCGACGGCGGTCGTTGCGGAGCTACTGGGGCGGCCGATCGCCCCGGCGACGCTGGGCCGACTCGAGGATGCCCGGCTCGTGGCCAGCACGGACGTGCCGGATCGTCGCAGGTTCGCCCATCCGTTGTTCCACGACGTTGCATACCTCGGCATGCTCGCCAGTCGGCGCCGCGTCCTGCATGGCCGCCTGGCGACGCTTCTCGCCGCTCAGGAGCCACGGGTGGGGGTGGGCGTCGTCGCGCTCCAGTGGGCAGCGGCGGGCGATCGCGACCGGGCCGTACCACTCCTGGTACAGGCCGCGGAGGAAGCGCAAGCGATCGGCGCCCCGATCGAGGCGGGCGGGTTCTGGCGAGCAGCCGCCGATCTGCTCGGCGACGACCCGCGCGCGCGCGAGCTGCGACGGCGGGCCGCGGTCGAGCTCGACTCGACCTAGCGACGGACCGCGAGGACCGACTTTCCGCGCCCGGGGACCGCGCCGCCGGCGGCACCGATCGACCCGCTCACGATGACGGTCATGCCCTCGAGGGCGACCTCGACGCCCCGAGCGTCGGCGGCGCTGGCGGCCGCGAGCGCCGCCCGTCGTTCCGCGGGGTAGTGCACGAGGAGGGTTCGCTCGGCCTGAGCGCGACCGGCGATGTCGATCGCCTCGTCCCCGGTGAGGTGACCGCGTACCGGATCGTCCTCGTCGGCCGTCAGCAGCGTCGCCTCGACCACAAAGAGGTGCGCGCCTCGGGCGAGGTCGACCAGGCGCTCGGTGGGACCGGTGTCGCCGGCATAGACGAGCCGGCGTCCCGCGGGGTCGGTCACGACAACGGAGGCTGCATTCACGTAGTGCTGGGCCGGCGCCGTCCGCACGACCAGTTCGCCGACCTGGATCAGGTCTTCCGCGGCGAACTCGTTGATCTCAAAGGCCTCCTCGATGAACCCCGGCCGTTCCGCGATGGCGGTGGACATTGCGGCAATGGCCGATCGACCACCCGCCGGAACGTGGAGCGGGATCCGGCGCGGGAGTCCGCCCGCCCACGGAAACTGGTACCGCAGGGCGGCGAGATCGAGCGCGTGGTCGGCGTGGAGATGGGTGAGCACCACCGCGGTCAGCGCATCCGCCGGCAAGTGGTGATCGAGCCGAGCGGCGATTCCCGTCCCGCAGTCGAGCAGGGCCGCGGTCGCTCCGGATCTGACGAGGAGGCCCGAAGTGGCCGTGCCCGCCGTGGGTCGGGCCGTGCCGGTGCCGAGCACGGTCAGGCGCATTGACTACCTCGGAGCCCGAAACCGTCCACGAGCGCATGCTGCCGCTCCGTGTGGTCGAGCCCCGAGCCAGCAGGCGACGCGATCGGTGTCGGAGAATCGACACGCCCACGAGGTCGGACCCGAGGACCGACCCTTCGGGGGCCGTATCGCGCCGCGTTCGGGTGGCCTACGATGCGGCCATGCCCGACGGTCGATCCCATGCCGAAACGCTCGCCACGGTGCCCCTGTTTGCCGGCCTGGCCCCGGCCGCCCTGGGCGACGTGGCCCACGGCCTCGTTGCCCGTCGGTTCCGGCGAGGGGAGGTCATCTTCCACCAGGGCGACCCCGGCAACGCACTGTTCATCGTCGAATCGGGCGTGGTCAAGATCAGCCTGCCGTCCGAGGCGGGTGAAGAAGCGATCCTGGCTACCTTGCAGGCAGGCGAGTTCTTCGGCGAACTGGCCCTCCTCGACGGTGCGCCACGCTCTGCCACGGCCGTGGCGATGGAACCATCCCGGATGCTGATGCTTCCGCGCGATCGATTCCGTGAGCTTCTTGCCGAGGCGTCGATCCGCGACGCGCTGCTGGTCGGCGTGGCCAAGGAACTTCGCCGGCTGACGATTCACGTGGAAGAACTGCACTTCCTCGATATCGCAGGGCGCCTGGCGGCCCGCCTGGCGTACCTGGCCGGCGAGGGAGGAACGCGACTCACCGACGGAGCGCTTCGCCTGGACCTGCCCCTGACCCAGAGCGACCTTGCGGCCATGGTCGGCTGCACGCGGCAGAGCGTGAACAAACTGCTGGGTCAGTTCGCCGACGACGGACTGATCCGTCTCGATCGAGACGCAGTCGTCGTCACCGATCTTGAACGACTGGTCCGCTTCTCGCGTCGCTAGCCGGGAGGCGCCGACCGGCGCAGAACCGCCAGGAGCACATCGGCAGCCGCGACCGCCACCCGCGCACGGCCCTGCTCGCCACCCAGAAAGGCGGTCCGGCGCTCGACATGATCGCCGTCCGGTGCTGCCACGCCGATCGTCACCCGTAGATCGCCGTCTCGCTCGACGGCCTCGACGGCGACCCCGACATCGGCGCCGGCGGTCGCCGCTCGTTCGCGGGCGATCTCGATCATGACGGCCCGGGTCGTCCCGCGACGGTTGGGCTGGGACCGAACCTCGGCCACAGCCAGCCCTTTCAGGGTCCCCAGCAGTCCGGCGACACTTCCGCCTGCGCCGGTTTCGACGATTGCCAGCGTCCAACCGCGGCCGGCCAGGGCCGCGTCGATCGCCATTGGCCAGGTCGTGGCTCCGCGAGCCCATACGTGGGCGCCGGCCACGGCCATGATCCGAGCCTCGGCCTCGTCCGCCAGATCGGCCGCGGCGCGCGGGCTGCTGCCCGGATCGGCGTCCGATCCGGGGGCCACGCGAGCTGGTTCGTCGACGGCCGAGATTCGAACGTCGACCGCGTCGGCGCGCGCGTAGGTGGCAACCATCGGGTTCTTCGAGCGGAGGATCTCCTCGCCGAGCCGATCGGCCAGCTGCGATTCGCCGATCCCGCTGAGACGAAGCGTGCGTACGTCTCGGGGAACGCCCAGACCCGCCGCTGCCAGGCGTGGCAGGACCCAGCCTTCCCACATCGGGCGCATTTCGCTGGGCGGCCCGGGCAGGGCAACGACGATCGGGCCGGACCCGCGATCAACCCACCAGCCCGGCGCCGTCCCGTTCTCGTTGGGAATGGCAACCGCCGACGGGATCAGCCAGGCCTGCTTGAGGTTGATCGCAGGAAAAGGGATTCGCCGCCGTGTCCAGCGGCCGCGGAGCCAGGTTTCGAGCTTCGGGTCGATGACCGGCACCTCGCCGAGCGCTGCGGCGATGGCCTCGCGGGTCAGATCGTCCGGCGTGGGGCCCAGGCCTCCGGTCGAGACGACCAGGTCGACGGCCGCCGTCGCGTCGACGAAGGCCGCTCGGACCACATCCAGCTCGTCCGGCAGGGCCTGGATCCGTCGAACGGCCACCCCCTGGCCCGCGAGCGCCCGGACGATGTCGCCGCTGTTCGTGTCGCGCGTCTCGCCGACCAGCAGCTCCGAACCGATGCTCAGTACCTCGGCCGTCGCGAGTGAGCGAGGTGGCGACGAGTCGATCACGAGGGCAGCGTACTGCAGCCCTTGGCTCAAAAGTCCGCCCGGCGCGTCCGGTACCATCGGGCATGGGCCCGGCCGACCATCGCCCGCTGGTCGTCGACCCCGCCCCGGAGCAGGATGGACCACAGGCGTCCGGGAACGTCCCCGACGACGCCCGACAGGCACATAGGATGCGGCCATGACGGATCTCGAGCGAAGCGGATTCTCCGACCTCGATCGACTCCTTGAGCTGGTACGTCGAACGCGCCAGCTTCTCGACGTGGTTGCCGGCGACGGCGCCCTTCCCGGTCCCGCGGTCGAGTATCTGACCACAACCACGTTGCCCCACCTCCAGGACATCCAGGCCGGATTCCAGGGTGCGCTGCGCAGCGACATGGCCGGCATCGATGAGCTGCGCTATCTCCTTGCACAGGTAGCTTCTTTCCGCGTGGAGGAACCCACCACCGACGCCGAGCGGCGGGCCGCCCACGAGGAGGCACTCGCCGAGGCCCGGGCGCGCATCGGTCTTGGAGGGACGCCGAGCGCCCCAATCAGGCTTGAGCGCGCACGGTCCTGGCAACTGGCCGCCCTCGCGCATGCCCGCGTGGTCCTGGCGACGTTGCCGCGCCTCTCGGCGCCCGCCGTACGGTTCCCGGGAGCACCTCGGACCTATGCCGACATCCCGACGCCGCGGGGCCCGGCCGAGCTTGCCGACCGGATCGCGGAGCTGGAGACATCGCTGTGGCGGCTCGCGCGGGAGCGGACCGCGCGGCCGATGGACCCGGCGTTCCGGCGCACCTACGGCTTCTTTGATGCCGCGGACCAGCTCGGCCTCGGTGGCTTTCGAGGCGCGGCCTGACCGACAACTGGCGTCGGCCCTCGGACGCAGAGCGCGTCGGCCAGCCGATGCGTGGAAGCCCGCTGCTATCATTTCCGGACCCACGGGATCATCGCCGGCACACGGGAGAAGGCACCTGAACGACACGACGGCCGATCCGCCGCCTGCGCCGCCGCCGGGCCTGCGCGCCCAGCTCGGCGCGATGAAGGGCGCGGTGACGCGTCTTGTGGGCGCCCATGTCGAGCTCGCCAGGGCAGAGGCCGGCGAGATCATGGGCGAGGTCACCCGGGTGGCCATCCTTGCCGGCGTCGCATTCGGCGCTCTGTTCGTGCTGGGACTTCTGTTTCCGATCGGCCTGTTCCTGTTCCTCGGCGACTGGCTGTTCGGCTCGCTGGGCTGGGGTGTGCTCCATGGGACGCTGCTGCTCCTGGCACTGGCCCTCAACGCACTGTTCGTAGCGCTCGGCGTGCCGGGGCGGGCTCTGTTCGTGGCCGGGCTCGCAGCGGCCGCCATCGGCATCGCCACGGCCGTCGTACTCGGGACCCTCGGACTGGCGGCACACCTCGCGGCGGCGCTCGGGGTCACGGACGCACTTGTCGCGTGGCCCGTCATCTCGGCCATCGTGATGGTGCGCCGCGGGGTGAACGTGAACAAGCTGAAAGCCCGCTTCTGGCCGAGTGGGACGATCGAGACAACGAAGGAGACCATCGAGTGGGTGCGCGCACAGACGCCGCTCGGGCCGAAGTCCTAGCGCGTCGAGCCGAGCTCACGGAGGAGCTCGTACGGCTCGAGGCGTCAGGGCGCGCGGCCGTCGACGTTTCCGCCCGAATTCGGCGCGCACCGGCCCAGACGGTCGGGGCCGCGGCGGGTGCGGCGTTCCTGCTCCTCGGTGGGCCGGGTCGGCTGGTGCGTCGACTGAAGCGGGTCGTGTTCGGCGCCGGCGACGAGCTGCCCAGGTCCATGCTTCCGGCCGAAGTCGACGCCGTTCTGCGCAGCCTGGGATCGGACGGCGAGCGCGTCCGCGGCACGATCGAGCGCGAATTCGCACGCTATCTCGAAGACCACAGCGAGGCCCGCCGGGAGCGTGATCTGGGCTCGACCGCGGCCACCGTGCTGGCCAATCTCGTGCGACCGGCCTCCGCCCGGGCGGGGCGGCAGCTCGCCGAGAAGCTGTTCGATCCGGACGGTCCCGGATTTGCCGATGCGCTCGCGAAGGCTCGCGAACGACGCGGCCGGACGGGGTCCAACGACGGTTGATCGCGCTACCCTAGGCAGGCGGGCGAGTGGCGAAACGGCAGACGCGCCGGCCTTAGGAGCCGGTGCCGCGTGAGCGGCGTAAGGGTTCGAGTCCCTTCTTGCCCACCACTGCGTGCCCGGCCGACCCGTGCGGCCCGCCCTATACTGCGCCACGATGAACGTCACCACGACCCCCGCCCCCAGGAGCACGATCCTGCTCCAGATCGAACTCCCGGCCGATCGACTGACACGAGCCGTCGACCACGCCGTCGTGCACCTCGCCCGACGCACCAGGATCCCCGGGTTTCGTCCCGGCAAGGCCCCTCGCAACGTTCTGGAGCGGGCGCTTGGAGCCGGGGCCGTTCTCGACGATGCGGTCGATCACCTCGTTCAGGACGCGTATCGCGAAGCGCTCATCGAGCAGCAGATCCTCCCGTTGACGAACGCCGCCGTCGAAATCGTCCAGGCCGAGGAAGGCAAGCCGGTCATCTTCAAGGCGACCGTTCAGGTCAGGCCGGAGGTGATCCTCGGCGACTATCGCGGCTTTCCGTTCGCACCCGAGATCGAAACGATCGACGACGCGAAGGTGGACAAGGTCATCGAGGAGTTGCGCGATCAGAATGCGACGCTCGCTCCCGTCGAGGGTCGCGGAGCGGCCAACGGCGACTACGCGGTGATCGGCTTTGATGGCACCCGTGATGGCCACCCGTTTGCGGGCGGCTCGTCCGAGCGGATGCCGCTGATCGTCGGCGAGGAGCGGCTCATCCCGGGTTTCGAAACGCACCTCATTGGGCTGTCCATTGGCGACGAGGCCGCGTTCGACATCACCTTCCCGGTCGATTACGGGGAGGCATCGCTGGCCGGACAGCTGGCCCACTTCACGGTGATCCTGCGCGAACTCCGCGAGAAGATCCTGCCGGACGCCGACGACGAATTCGCCCGCTCGATGGGCGCCTTCGCCGACCTGTCGGCACTCCGCGACGAAGTCCAGACGCGTCTCGAGAGCAACGCCCTGGACAAGGCGCGCCACTCATTCTCCGACCGGATCATCGAGTACGCCGTCGCCAACGCCACGCTCGAGCTGCCCGATATCCTGGTCGATCAGGAAGTCGAGGTCATGCACGACGAGTTTCGGGCGACGGTCGCCAGGCAGGGGATTGCCGAGGAGGCGTACCTGAAGGTGGTCGGCAAGACGGAGGACGACCTGCACGCCGAGTTCCGGCCGGGGGCCGAGCACCGCGTCAAGGTCCTGCTCGTCCTCGGCAAGATCGCCGAGCTCGAAGCCGTCGTGGTCGCCGACGACAACGTCGAAGCCGAGGTCGCCCGTGCCCGCGAGCGCTACGCTGGCGAGAAGAAGCTGTTGGCCTATTTCGAGTCGGAGCGCGGTCGCAATTTCATCCGCAGCACGCTCCGCCGCAGCCAGCTCGTCGAGAAGCTCGTCACCGATTGGCTCGCCGCCCATCCCGAGCACCCGTCCCTGCCGCACCTCGAGGACAAGCCGGGCGCAGCACTCGACGGTTCGGCCGCCGCGGCGAACGCGGCCATCGGGGCGACTGACCCGAGTGCCATCTACGACGCTGAGTCCGACCAGGGAGTCGGGCACGAGGAACACGTCCACGCGGAGCCGGCCCGGTGAGCGGCGACCGATCACAGTTCGCAGGAGGAAGACCCACCATGCTCGTCCCGATGGTCATCGAGACCTCAAGCCGCGGAGAGCGCGCTTACGACATCTACTCTCGGCTGCTCCGGGATCGGATCATCTTCCTCGGGGATGCGATCGAGGACCACACCGCCAACCTGATCATCGCCCAGCTCCTGTTCCTGGAGTCCGAGGATCCCGAGAAGGACATCTTCCTGTACATCAACTCGCCCGGCGGTGTCGTCAATTCCGGGCTCGCCATCTACGACACGATGCAGTACCTGCGGGCACCGGTCAGCACGATCTGCATCGGCATGGCGGCCTCGATGGCGGCCGTGCTCCTGAGCGCCGGCGCGAAGGGCAAGCGCTACGCGCTGCCGCACAGCAGAATTATGATCCACCAAGGCTCGGGCGGCTTCCGCGGCAACGCGCCGGACGCGCTGATCCAGATGCGGGAGTGGGAACAGCTGGTCAAGATGAACAACGAGATCCTTGCTCGCCACACGGGCCGGAAGGTCGACGATGTGGCCCGCGACACGGACCGGGACCATTTCATGTCGCCCGAACAGGCAAAGGACTATGGCATCATCGACGCGGTCTACGCAGTCTCGGGGGACTCGCTGATCGCGCAGGCGCACGACGCGGGCGGGACCGCGGAGACCGGCAAGAGCGGGTCCGAGGGGCCCAGCTCAAAGAAGTCGAAGGAATAGGCCCGGCTGGTTCGGGCCCAACGGCGGGCAGGACAGGACGACGATGACATCCACCGGCAGCTCAAAGGGACCAAAGGTTCCGTACCGCTGCTCGTTCTGCGGCAAGAGCCAGGAGCAGGTCCGCAAGCTGATCGCCGGCCAGGGCGTGTACATCTGCGACGAGTGCATCAACCTGTGCCAGGAGATCATCGAAGAGGAGATGCTCGAGCAGCCCAAGGGCCGCCCGCAGGCGGCCAAGCTGCCGAATCCCCGCCAACTCACCGATGCGCTCGACCAGTACGTCATCAGCCAGGACCGCGCCAAGAAGGTCCTGTCGGTGGCCGTCTACAACCACTACAAGCGGGTCAACGCCGGGCACGCGATCGATGAGGTCGAACTCCAGAAGTCGAACGTCCTGCTGGTAGGCCCCACCGGCTCCGGCAAGACCCTGCTGGCCCAGACGCTGGCGCGAATTCTCGACGTGCCGTTCTGCATTGCCGATGCGACCTCATTGACCGAGGCCGGCTACGTCGGAGAGGACGTCGAGAACATCCTGCTGCGCCTGATCCAGGCCGCCGACTTCGATGTCGCGCGGGCCCAGCGCGGGATCATCTACATCGACGAGATCGACAAGATCGCGCGCAAGGCCGACAACCCGTCGATCACTCGCGACGTCTCCGGCGAGG
>JANNUK010000309.1:0-7736 GCA_031395155.1 Chloroflexota bacterium
GGATCAGGCGATGTACGAGGCGAAGCGGGGCAGGACGGATCGGCGGGCCCGTTTTGGATCAGATGCCCAACGGCGGCCGCATGGGGCCGGAACACCGGCGTAGGTCTGCACTCGAGCCGGGGGCGGTGGCCGGCGAGGTCAGGCCCCCCGGTCAGGCAGCCAGGTCAGGCAGGGGCATCAGCCCGCATCTGCGATCGGAGCAAACGCGAACAGCACCGCGAACTGCTTGCACCAGATGATCACGCTGCCGATCGTGCTCGGGTCCGTCACCGGAGGCAGCGCGTACTCGAACGAGCCCTCGGTGGCTTTGAGCGCGCCGAGTTCCAGCCCGTTCGTCACATCCCCATCGGTGCCGGGCGCCACGTAGACGAAGAGGTCGGGGCCGTTGCGCACGGAGAAGTTGTCGAAACGGATGCGCAGCGTGCCATCGCCCGACGCGACGACCGACGCACGGCCGCTCCCGAAATGGAACTCATCGGCGCCCTGGAACGTGCCCGTCGAGACAATGGAGCCACCGACGGCAGGCCCCTCCACGAGCTGCGTGGTGATGAACAGCGGTGAGCCCAGGTACCAGGCGAGCGGAACACCGATGAGCAGGGCCGGGATCGCCACGGCGAGCGATCTCCGGGGGTGCCGCCGAATGACCAGATCCCATCGGCGCCGCGCCGCGAAAAGCAGCAGGAGTGCGGCTGCGATACCGACGCCGATGGCGATGGGCACGCGCAGCGGATACAGGTTGGTCGCAACCAATCGTTCGATGTCACCGATGAATTCCATGTCGCTCCAGTGCTGGGGCCCCGCGCGCGCGACGCCGATGGCGAACCTGCAGTCGGAACGATGGGCCGCATCGATGACGGTGCTGTGTCGTTCCTTTTGACGTCAGATGGCGGGTTCCACCCAGCCGCGGGCTCGTTCCACCGCGCGCTGCCAGCCGCGGTAGAGACGATCGCGGCGCGGCGCGTCCATGGCCGGCTCGAAGCGACGATCGAGCACCCAGTTCGCGGCGATCTCGTCGGTCCCCGACCAGTAACCCGTTGCCAGGCCGGCGAGGTATCCGGCGCCCAGCGCCGTCGTCTCCGCCACCTTCGGGCGCACCACCGGAACACCGAGGAGGTCGGCCTGGAACTGGAGGAGATCGTCATTGACGGCCGCTCCCCCGTCGACCCGAAGTTCGGTCAGGGGCTTGCCGGCGTCCTCGACCATCGCGTCGAGGACGTCACGGACCTGGTAGGCGATCGATTCGATCGTGGCCCGGGCGATCTCGGGCAACCCCGTCCCCCGCTCGAGGCCGACCAGCGCGCCCCGCGCGTACGGATCCCAGTACGGCGCACCGAGGCCGACGAACGCGGGCACGAGGTAGACCCCGCCGGTGTCCTCGATCCCCTCGGCCAGCCGTTCGATCTCGGCCGATGAGCCGATCGCCCGCAGGCCGTCGCGCAGCCACTGGACGGCGGCTCCGGCGACGAAGACCGAGCCCTCGAGCGCGTACGTGACGGGACCCCCGGCTCCGAGCTGCCACCCGACCGTGGTCAGCAGGCCGTGCGCCGAGGCCTGCGGGCGGCTGCCGGTGTTCTGGAGGAGGAACGCACCCGTGCCGTACGTGTTCTTGGCGTCGCCGGGTTGGAAGCAGGCCTGGCCGACCGTGGCCGCCTGCTGGTCGCCGGCCGCGCCGGCGATGGGAATCGACGAGCCGAACAGCCCGGGCGACGTCTCGCCGTACACCTCCGACGACGAGCGAACCTCGGGCAACATCACCCTGGGCACGCCGACCAGTTCGAGGAGCTCGTCGTCCCAGGCCAGCCGGTGGATGTCGAACAGCAGCGTCCGGCTCGCATTGGACACGTCGGTCACGTGCACTCGACCACCGGTCAGCCGCCAGATCAGGAACGAGTCGACCGTCCCGAAGGCCAGCTCGCCACGCTCCGCCCGGGCCCGGAGACCCGGCTCGGCATCGAGGATGTGGCGGATCTTGGGTCCCGAGAAGTAGGCATCGAGCGGCAGGCCGGTGCGCTCGCGAAAGAGCACCTCGTGCCCGGCCGCGCGGAGCCGGTCGCAGAACGGTGCGGTGATCCGGCTCTGCCAGACGATGGCGTCGGCCACGGGTGCGCCGGTCGCGCGGTCCCAGACCACCGTGGTCTCACGCTGGTTGGTCACCCCGACCGCAGCGATGCGCTCTGGCCCACCGACCTGCTCGACGACGTCCCTGGCCACGGCGAGCTGGCTGGCCCAGATCGCCTCCGGGTCGTGCGTGACATGGCCCGCCGAGGGGAACTGTTGCTCGAATTCGCGCTGCGCCCTCGCGACGGGGAGGCCGCGCCGATCGAAGGCGATGGCCCGCGACGAGGTGGTGCCCTGGTCGAGGGCGAGGATCAGGCGACCACCCGGATCGCCAGGCCGGTCGTTGCCCTGGTTGCTGCCCTGGTCGCTGCCCGACCGATTGCCCGACCCACCGCTCGGCCCGCCACCGGTGCTCATGACGTCCGCTCTGTCCGTCAGCCCGCGGATTCGGCGGGGGAAGCGGGTACGTCGTATTCGGCGCGGGCTCCGGCGAGGTACTCGTCGACCGCGACGCGCTGGTGCTCCGCATCCCAGCCCAGGTCTCGTCCGGCGATCTCGGCGACCCGCGGAGCGATCACCGCTCCCCGATCGCGCAGGACCATCGACAGCCGCATTCGGCGCGACAGGATGTCATCGAGCGACAGCGCGAATTCGCGACGCACGGCCCAGGCCACCTCTGCCTCGAGCTGGTGGATCTCCGGGCCAAGGGGCCGATTCAGGTCAAGTTCGCGGCCGAGCTCGAGGACCTCGCTCGCCTCCGTGCCGTGCCGGTCGACGAGGGCCCCGGCGACATCGGATTCGAGCCCATGACGATCGGCCAGGGCCCGGGCCAGGCGGTCGAGTTCGGGGCGGTCGGCGGCCCCGACGAGCCGGAGGTCCGCGGTGCCGCTCGGTCGGGCGCGGGCCGCGTCGCGTCCCAGGGAGGCGTCGATCGTGTCGCGGGCCATGACGCGATACGTCGTGTACTTGCCGCCGCCGACGCGGACGAGACCGTTTGGTTCCTGGCGGACCTTGTGTTCTCGGGACGCCTTGACCGTTGAGGCCGTTCCCTCGGGCGCCACCAGCGGCCTCAGTCCTGCATACGTGCCCAGGATGTCCTCGCGCCGCAGATCGACATCGAAGTATTCGTTCACGGTGGCCAGGATCTCCTCGACCTCGGCAGCGCTCGCGTGGGGTCGGTCCGGGGCGCCGTCGAACGCGTTGTCCGTGGTGCCGATCAGCCAGTGGTCCGGCCACGGGATGATGAACACGACCTTCCCGGGGACGCGGAGCGATACGCCCTGACGGCTCGGGATGCGATCGCGCTTCACGACGATGTGCGCGCCCTGGCTGGGCAGGATACCGGCCGCTCCCTCGCCGGTCAGCGGGCCGTTGGGATAGGCGGACCAGACACCGGTGGCGTCGACCACGCGCCGTGCCTTGATCTCGAATGTCCGGTCGTCGACGAGGTCCCGGACGGCCACGCCGCCCGCCCGACCATCCGACTCGATGAGCCCGCTCACTCGGGCCCGCGTGACCGCCCGAGCTCCACCTGCCAGCGCGGTCCGGAGCACGGCGAGCGTGTAGCGGGCATCGTCCTCGACAGCGTCGTGATAGACGATCCCGCCCTGCAACCCGCGCCGCCGGACCGACGGAGTACGCGCGCGCGTCCCGCTTTGCCGAAGGTGGCGGGCGAATCCGCCTTCCCGGCGCGCTCCGAGCAGGTCGTAGAGAAGGAGGCCGGCCCCGTAGAACGCCTGGTGGACAAGCGGCCAACCGAAGATCGGAAACAGGAACGGCTCCAGGCGGACGAGATGTGGCGCCAGGCGAAGCATCCGGGACCGCTCGTCGAGCGCCTCCGCGACCAACCCGAAGTGGAGCTGCTCGAGATAGCGAAGGCCTCCGTGGATCAGCCTCGACGAGCGGCCCGAGGTGCCCGAGGCGATGTCGTCCTGCTCGACGAGCACGGCCTTCAACCCGCGGCTGGTGGCATCGAGCAGCGCCCCGCAGCCGACAATCCCGCCGCCGACAATGACGATGTCGAGTTCCGTGGCCGCGAGGTCCTCGATGGTCGCGCGACGGTCGTCGATGGGGCCGGGTGACGCTGCCGACGGCTCGGCTGTCATCATCGGTCCCGCGCCGGCCTGCGCGTGATCCGCCAGAGGAGCCAGCCGGTCCCCACGACGAGAAACCCGATCGCCAGCGGCGTGTGAAACACGAGACGCTGAAGTTGCTCGGGCAGAAAGCCGGTCACAGCAGCCGCGCCGAGCACAACGGCGACAGCCGCGACGGCGACGACGAGCGCGTCCCCAATCGACCGACGCCAGGGTGGCTGCGCCTCAGGCGGCTCCTCTGAGCGCGGTCGCCCCCCGGCTTCGTCCCGATCAGCCACGATCAGCCTCGGGCGGGATGCCGATCGGCGCGACGAGCACACGCCCGGCAAGGGCCGCACCCCGCTTGGTGAGCAACCCCGTCTTGGGGCGGTGGAAGGTCACGGTCAGGTCGGCCTGAACGACGGGATCCGACGGTTCGCCCGACGACAGGTCGAGCGCCGTCGGCGTGTCCACGGCGACGACCGGAATACCTTCCGCACGTGCGCGCGCGATGAGCTCGATCGCGGCCCGGATCGGGTCACGCAGGGAGCCGCGGACGCCGGTTCCCAGCAGTGCGTCGACGACGACGGACGCCTTTTCGATCCCCTGCCCGATGATTGCCAGGTCGCGCGCCGTGGGTGCGTGGATCCGCTCCACGCGGTGGTCCCCATCGAGGCGGTCCCAGTTTCGGACGGCATCCCATCCGGTGGGTCGCGCCGCCGGTGCCACGAGCACGGCCACCACGTCGGCGCCGGCACGAGCCAGCAGGCGGGCGGCAACGAACCCGTCCCCCCCGTTGTTGCCGGGCCCGCACAGGATGAGGATCCGGCCACTCCCCCATCGCTTAAGGTCGACGGCCAGCGCCTTCACCGCGGCCGCGACCGCTGTTCCGGCGTGCTCCATCAAGCGCTGCGACGGCATGCCCAGGATCTGCGCCCTTCGGTCGGCGCCGGTCATGGCCTCGATCCCGATGGGCGACCGCGCGGCGGCCACCGCCCAGTGTCTCCGTAGACCGCGAAGGTCGAACTCGAACAGCTCGGGGTCGTCGGCGGGCAACGGAATGCCGGCGGAGCGCGCTTCCGGATGCGGGTCGTCGGCGGGCGGCTGGGCGAGCGGCTTTGCGGGCCGGGATCGTCGAGCGGGCGGAGTCGTCGAACTGGCCATGACGGGCGAAGCGTAGCCGAGGGCGAGCGGCGATGTTCAGATAGGCGGCCCGAGGTCAGGCCCGAGCCAGGCGGGCATGCGAGGGCCGCCGTGGGGATCTCGGTTCGAGCTCGACGAAGCCCTCGGCGGCGAGGGCGGCAAGGGCCGCCTGGACACTCGGCAGATCGTGGTCCCCGACCGCCTCGCCGAAAGCGATCCACGAATCTCCGTCGGCATCGCGGAGTCGATCCATCAACCGCCCGCGGAGCCATCGCCTGGTGGTCGCGAACGGCGGGGCCGGTCGCCGAGCCACGTGCGCGCGCTCACCGGGCCGCTCGCCGGGGTGCGCCGCCGCGTAGCGGCACCATCGCACGGCCGGGCAGGCGCCGCACAACGGGGCGCGTGGGCGGCAGAACGTCGCCCCGACGTCCATCACCGCATGCGTCCACTCGCCGGGGGCGTCGTCGGGGATCGCGGCATTGGCCAGTGCCTGGAGCTCGTGCCGCCCAAGTGCTGCATGGTCGCGACCCGCCGACACGCGCCCGAGGACCCGCCGGACATTGGTGTCGACGGCACCGACAGGCTCCCCGAACGCCAGCGCCGCGACGGCGCGTGCGGTATACGGACCAATCCCGGGAAGCCGCTCCAGGGCAGCCAGATCGCGTGGGAGTTCCCCGTCGTGCTCCGCCACGACGACCCGGGCGGCACGCAACAGGTTCAGCGCTCGCCGGTTGTAGCCCATGCCTCGCCATTCGCGCAACACCTCCGCAGGGCTCGATGCGGCCAGTGCGCCGATCGTCGGGAAGCGGGCGATGAACCGCGTCCACGCCGCGGCGGCACGCGCAACCTGGGTCTGCTGCGCCATCACCTCCGACACGAGGATCGCGTAGGGGTCGAGCGTCGCCCGGAACGGCAGGACGCGGCCGCTCGTGCGATACCAGGCGAGGACGGCGTCGCGCATCGCGGGCGGGATCAGCTGGACGTCGGGCACGCACCTACGATAGCGGCGTGACCGACCGTCGCCCGAACCACTGCCGTCGATGAGATTCGGGGCCGCCTTCTGGATCCAGATGACCGACTGGCCGGCGCTTCGGGACGCCTGCCGCGCCGCCGAGGCGAGCGGCTTTGACGCGCTCTGGATCGACGACCATCTCGTCTCCGACGAAGGCGACTGGCGAACCGGCAAGCTCGAGGGATGGTCCGTCCTCGCCGCACTGGCGTCGGTGACGACCTCACCGACGCTGGGCCTGCTGGTCGGGGCCAACACCTTTCGGAATCCCGGGTTGACGGCCAAGCTGGCCACGACCCTCGACCACCTTTCGAATGGGCGGGCGATCCTGGGCATCGGAGGGGGCTGGTTCGAGCGGGAGCACGACGCGTTCGGGCTGGATTTCGGGCAGACCGTCGGGGAGCGCCTGGACCGGCTCGATGAGGCCGTCGGCCTGATCCGACGGCTGCTCGATGGGGAGCGCGTCACCCACGCTGGGCGGTTCTATGAGATGACCGACGCCGTCTGCGAACCGCGGCCGATCCAGGCGCGTCTTCCCATCCTCATCGGCGGGGCCGGGCCGACCAGGACCCTGCGGACGGCCGCGCGCTACGCGGACTTGTGGAATGGATATGGCCTTCCCGACCGAATCGCCGAGGTGAGCGCGGTGCTCCGCGAGCGCTGCGTCGAGGAGGGTCGCGACCCCGAGGACATCGATCGAACGGTCGTCCTCGACGTGGTCGTCCGGGACAGCGCGTCCGAGGCTCGGTCCGCCTACGCGGAGATCGCGTCTCTCCACCACCTGGAGGGTCGGATCGGGTCCGACGGGCGGCACCGCGACCTCTCCGCCGGTGGATCACCTGGCGAGGTCGCCTCGTTGATCAGCGAATACCAGGCGATCGGGATCCGCGAGGTGATCTGGATCTTCCGCTCCCCGTTCGACCTCCAGACGATGCAGCGCCTGCCCGAGGTGCGCGCTGCCCTCGGCTGAGCGCGTCAGGAGTGGGCTGGAAGCATCGGAACACGGGCCCACAGCTCGGCGGCAATCAGTTCCGCAACTCCGGCCGCCACGATCGCCCGGGCCGGACCGGCAACCACGTCCGGGAACGGCACGATGACCGAACCGGCGTCGACGACCTGCCCCGCAGAGGAACCCACGAGCGCAAACCGCCCGCCGCGCCCGACGATCGTGGCCGCGATCTCCGCGTCGTACGGCGTGCCGCCATCGGGTGATCCGGGCCCGGCGGCGACGCGTACGCGTCGATCAGATCGCCGAGAACGCGGGGCGTCGCGAGGATGTCATCGAGGAACAGCTCTGCGCGATCCTCGCTCACCGTTCGACGTCCTCCCGTGCCCATTCGAGGAGACCATCCAGTCCCCCGAGAGCGAGCTCGGCCCAGCTCGGCAGATACGTGGCGGCGTACACGAACTCGTAGCACGCCTTCTCGAGCTCGAAGGCCAGAAGGAGCGCGTCG
>JANNUK010000336.1:0-6037 GCA_031395155.1 Chloroflexota bacterium
TCCCGTGCGAATCGTCTGGATCGTGGCGATCGCCTCGATCGCACCGGCAGCGCCGAGCGTGTGCCCGATCATCGACTTGACGGCGGTCACGGGGACCTCGCCGGCGCGCTCGCCGAGGATCGTCCGGATCGCGGCCAGCTCGGCCTTGTCACCTTCGGGCGTCGATGTGGCGTGGGCGTTGACGTGGTCCAGGTCGTCGGCCGACAGGCCGGCCTTCTCGAGCGCCCGTCGCGCCGCCCGGACCGCCCCGATCCCGCCGGGGGCCGGCAGCGTGATATGCGAGGCGTCGGCGGTCGCCCCGTAGCCGACAAGCTCCGCGAGCGGTTCAGCACCGCGCGCCAGCGCATGCTCCAGCTCCTCGAGAACCAGCACCGCCGCACCCTCACCGATCACGAACCCGTCGCGGCCGGCGTCGAACGGGCGCGAGGCCGTCGCGGGGTCGTCGTTGCGCCTCGACAGGGCCTTCATCGAGGCGAAGCCGCCGACCAGGGCCTCGTGCAGCGGCGCCTCGGTGCCGCCGGCGATCATCACGTCGGCGTCGTCGCGGCGGATGGTTTCGTACGCTTCGCCGATCGCGTGGCCGCCGGTGGCGCACGCTGAGACCGTCGTGAAGTTCGGCCCGAGCGGCCCGTAGGCAATCGCGATCTGGCCGGCGCCCACGTTGGCGATGCTCATGGGGACGAAGAACGGGCTGATCCGGCTGGGGCCGCGCTCCGCGAACGTGAGGATGTTCTCGAACATCGTGGTCACACCGCCGATCCCGGTGCCCATGATGACCCCGGTCCGCTCCGCCAGCTCGCCTTCCATTCGCCCGGGCAGCGATGCCTGGTCGAGCGCCTCGCGGGACACGACGAGGGCGAACTGGATGTAGCGGTCGGTGCGCCGCATGTCCTTGCGATCGAGCACGCCGCTGGCATCGAAGTCGCGGACCTCGCCGGCCATCTGCGAATCGAGCCGGGACGGATCGAACGTCTCGATCCGGCGGATCCCGGAGCGACCGGCGACGAGGCCGTCCCAGGTCGTGGCCACGTCGTTGCCGAGCGCGGTGAGCATCCCCATCCCGGTCACGACCACCCGGCGCGGTCCTGACCCGTTGGCGGTCATCGAACCAGCTTTCCGGTGCGAACCGTGGCGGCGCGGTAGACGTCGCCGGCCAGGCCGCGGACCGCGATCGCGTTGGAGACGGCCATCGTGTCGTACTCGGTCCGCCGAATCTCGGCCGAGATCACGGCGCCGCCGTCCGCGATCGTGACCAGCGCCCACGACGCGCTGGGCTCGCCGTCGAACACGTAGCCGGCCGAGCCGGCGTTGACGATCATCTTCCAGCCGAAGTCGCGAACCTCGGGGATATGGGTGTGGCCGCACGCGACCACGCGGGCATCCGTGTGCGACAACCGCTCGACGGTCACGCTGGCGTCGAGCGCCTGATCGAACCCGGCGGTCTGCGAACCCGGGGACGCGTGCGTCACGAGCAACAGGACTCCCTCGCCACGCAGGCGACGCTCTGCGGGGAGACGGCGCATCCAGTCGAGGCGCTCCTCGCCGAGCGCGGCGTGCGCCCATTCCGCGGCCGCCTGGAAGGTCTCCGGCACGCCGTCGCTCATCCAGGGAAACGCCGCCGAATAGTCGAAGTCGGCGACGGCGATGTCGGTGTTGCCCTGCACGACCAGCGCCCCGTCGTCCTCCAGCTCGCGAATGGCATCGACCGTCTCGGCCGGGGACGGCCCGTTGAGCACGAGGTCGCCGGCGATACAGATGGCGTCCGGCTTCTCCTTGCGGAGCGCGGTCCTGACCGCCTCGAGCGCGACAGCATTGCCGTGGACGTCGGACACGATGGCGATCCGGAGGCTCACCGGAGCACCCCCTCGCCCGGGATGATGAAGCTGATCGTGGCCTCGCAGGCCGTCTCCCCGTCGACGGAGGCGACGCCCCGGGCACGCCCGAAGCGGCTCCCGAGCTTGTCCATCGTGATCTCGAGCCGGAGCGTGTCGCCGGGCCGCACGACCCGCTTGAAACGACAGTCGTCGATCCCGGCGAACAGCCCGATCCGCTCCCCGAACCCGGGCTGCTTGGCGACGTAGACGCCCATCGTCTGGGCGAGCGCCTCCACCTGGAGCACGCCGGGCATGACCGGCAGCCCCGGGAAGTGCCCCTGGAAGAACCACTCGGTCGCGGTGACGCCCTTGATTCCCACGATCCGCTTCGTGTCGGGGTCGTACTCGACGATCCGATCGACGAGGAGGAACGGCCAGCGATGCGGGATCAGCCCCTCGATCTCGCCGGTCGTATGGATGATCGCGTCGGTCACAAGCTCCTCCGGTTCCAGGTCAGGCGCCGGCACGGGCGGCGGCCGCGATGAACGCAGCGCTTCCGACCCGATCCAGCAGGTTCGTCGTCATGCGTCCCTCGAGGAACACTTCGCTCGCGAGGAGCGCCTTGTGGATCGAGATATTGGTGGTCAGGCCGTCGACGATCAGTTCGTCGAGGGCGACGCGGGAGCGCGCGATCGCGACATCCCGGGTGGGGCCCCACACGATGAGCTTGCCCAGCAGCGAATCGTAATACGGTGGAACCTCGTACCCGGCGTACAGATGCGAGTCCATCCGGACGCCCGGTCCGGCCGGCGCCAGGTAGCGTTCGATGATCCCGGCCCCGGGGCGGAAATCGTGCTCCGGGTCCTCGGCGTTGATCCGGAATTCGATCGCGTGGCCGCGCAGCGCGACATCGGCCTGGGTGAACCCGAGCGGCTCCCCGGCCGCGATGCGGAGCTGGGTCGTCACGAGATCGATGCCGGTGAGCATCTCGGTCACGGGGTGCTCCACCTGGATCCGGCAGTTGATCTCGATGAAGTAGAAGTTGCCGTCTCCGTCGACCAGGAACTCGAGCGTGCCCACGTTCTCGTACCCGGCGGCGACGACCGCGCGGAGCGCGCGCTCGGCCAGCTCATTCCGGGCCGCTCCGGATAAAGCAAGGGTCGGCGATTCCTCGAGGATCTTCTGGTGCCGACGCTGGACGGAGCAGTCCCGTTCACCGAGATGGACACCGTGTCCGAAACGGTCGACCGCCACCTGGACCTCGACGTGGTGGGTGTCCTCGAGCCACTTCTCGAGATAGAGAGAATCGTCGCCGAAGGCCGCCCGGGCCTCCGAGCGGGCGACCTTGATCGCCGATTCCAGCTCGCGCGGCGAGCGAACCATCCGCATGCCCTTGCCGCCGCCGCCGGCCGACGGCTTGATCAGGACGGGATAGCCGATCTGGTCGGCCTCGGCGAGCGCGTGGGCGTCGTCGCGGAGCATCCCCTCCGAGCCCGGGATCGTCGGCAGCCCGCGATCTCCGAGGAGCTGCCGGGTGCCGGCCTTGCTGGCGAAGCGCTCGAGCACGTCCGGCGGCGGGCCGACGAACACGAGATCGTGGGCGCGGACAACCTCGGCGAAGGTATCGTCCTCGGACAGGAACCCGTAGCCCGGATGGATGGCTTCGCAGCCGGTCACGACGGCGGCCGAGATGACCGCGGGCACCGACAGATACGACCGCTTCGCCTCGGCGGGCCCGATACAGATCGCCTCGTCGGCGAGCTGGACCGGCAGGCTGTCGCGGTCCGCCTCGCTGTAGGCCACAACGGACTCGATCCCGAGGGTGCGGCAGGCACGGAGGATGCGCAGGGCGATCTCGCCGCGATTGGCGATGAGGATCTTGGAGAACATCAGGCCGGGGCGCGATCCGCCGGGTGGGACCCGGTCGTCTCGATCCGCAGGAGGTCCTGCCCGTATTCGACGGCGTGGCCGGCCTCGACCAGGCTCACGCCGAGGATCCCGCCCACCGGTGCCACGATCTCCTGGGAGATCCCGAGCACGTCGACGACGCCGAGGCGGTCGCCGGCGCGGACCGCGGCCCCAGGCCGCAGGTCGGGCCTCGGCTGGAAGATGCCGACGGCCGGCGAGGTTGCGACGGCCCCATCGAGGGGCCCCGCCTCGGCTCCGGCCTGCGGGCCGTGTGACGTCGAGTCGAAGTGGCCCGGCGTGGAGCCATTCGTCGAGGGTGCGCCGGCCCGCGGCGCGCGATGCCCTTCGAGAGCCCCGGGGGCATGGCCGTGGCCGGCATGGCCCGGTTGGGCGCGACCGGGACGATCGGTGGCGGGACGCCCGAGATCCGGGGCGCCGACCGGGCGACGCACACGGATCCGCCAGCCATCCTCACGGAGCTCGACTTCGCCCAGCCCGGTCGCGGCCAGCCGGGCGACGAGCGACGGGAGCAGCTCGGACGTCAGCCGATCCACGCCGGCGTGGTCGGCCGCACGCTCGGCGGCGGTCCGCGGCCGGTCGCCACGAGGGCCGGAGTCGCGTTCGGGCATTTCGCTACACCTCCTCGCGTGCCGGCGGTTCGTCGCGCCCGCGGCCCGGTCCCGGCACCTGGACCCCGGCAGGCCAGCGGCCCGGATCGAGCAGGTCGCGGACTCGGTCGGCGAGACCACGGCTCGGCGGCGGGGCGACCGGCGCCTCGGTCATCTCAGTGTAGGCGCCGAGGGACCGGTAGCGCCGGTAGCGAGCCTCGACGAGGGATTCGAGCGAGATCGCGCTGAGCCGATCGAGCTGTTCCACGATGACCGCCCGCAGCCGGCGCGCCGTTTCGGCGTGGTCGGTGTGGGCGCCGTCGCCCGGTTCGGGCACGACGAGGTCGACGACCCCCAGCGCCAGCTGGTCGGCGGCCGTCATCTTCATGGCCAGGGCGGCCGTGGGCGCCTCATCGGCGGTCCGCCACAGGATGGCCGCGCAGCCCTCCGGGCTGATCACGCTGTACACGGCGTTCTCGAGCGCGATCACGACGTCGCCGACGGCGATCGCGATGGCTCCGCCCGATCCGCCCTCGCCGGTGATGATCGCCACGATCGGGGTGCGAATCCGGCTCATCAGCCCGATGGAGCGGGCGATTGCCTCGGCGATTCCACGTTCCTCCGATTCGGGGCCCGGATGGGCGCCGGGCACGTCGACGAAGGTGACGATCGGCAGCCGGAAGCGCTCCGCGAGTTCCATCACCCGGATCGCCTTGCGATAGCCCTCGGGATGGGGCATCCCGAAGTTGCGCCGGACGTTCTCGTTGGTATCGGCGCCCTTCTGCTGGCCGACCACCACGAACCGCCGATCCTCGATTCGGGCGAGCCCGACGACCATGGCCGCGTCGTCGCCGAAGGCACGATCGCCGTGCAGCTCCACAAACTCGTCGGCCATGGCGGCCACGAACTCGAGGGTGCGCGGGCGGCGCTGGTTGCGCGCGAGCTGGACCCGTGCCCAGACCGCGCTCTGCGGGTCGGCGGCCTCGGACGGGGTCGGCTGCGGATGGCCTGCGTCGCGGCCACGCCCCAGCAGTCGATCAACCACGGCTGGTCTCCTCGGACTGATCCGTACCGGCGGCCGGCACGGGATCGGGTTCACCGATCATCCGGTCGGCCAGCGATGACAGGAAGGACATCGGACGGAACAGGGCCGAGCCGCCGTCGTCGGCTCCCTCCGCGCCGGCCGGGGCCGGGACGAGGAACCGGAGAAGGGCTGCGATCTCGGCCCGTGCCTCGGATCGCTGGACGATCCGGTCGACGAATCCGTGGCGGAACAGGAACTCCGTCCGCTGGAACCCGGGCGGGAGCTCCTGGGCGATAGTTCCCGCACTCACCCGCGCACCGGCAAACCCGATGAGGGCGTTGGGTTCGGCGAGATTCACGTCGCCGAGCACCGCGTACGAGGCGAACACGCCGCCGGTCGTCGGATCGGTCATGAGGCTGATGAAGGGGAGCCCGGCCGCCCGCAGCCGCTCCACGGCAGCCACCGTCTTGGCCAGCTGCATGAGCGCCAGCGTCCCCTCCTGCATTCGGGCGCCGCCCGACGCCGACACCACGATCAGGGGCAATCGCGCGGATACGGCATCTTCGGCCGCACGGGTCACCTTCTCGCCGACGACGGCACCCATCGATCCGCCCATGAACCCGAAGTCCATGACGCAGATCGACACCGTGGTGCCCTCGATGGCACCGACGCCGCGGATCGCC
>JANNUK010000349.1:0-1844 GCA_031395155.1 Chloroflexota bacterium
GGTTTCGACGTCGACGAGCAGTCCGTCCTCGAACCGGAGCCGGCGCATCAACTTGTTGGGGCCGAGGTTATAGGTCCAGTACTCGACCGTAACCTCGGATACGCCGTACGAACCGTAATACCGCCGGCCGTCGTTGTAGTAGACGGGTGATTGCAGGATCTGGCGGCGCTGAATGCTGGTCGGCGGGCCGCAGAGGGCCTCGACCTTGTCGCTGCTATCGCCGTCGCTCATGAGCTTGGTGCCGCAGCGGAAGGAATCGGCCGCGGCTGCGCCGGCCCAGATCAGGGTGGCGGTGAGCGCAATCGTCGCGACTTTCATCCTCTGCATGGCTCCAACATGCCTCGCGGCAGGTGAATGGCGGCTGAAGGCCCGCGCACCCCCAATTTACGCCGGCCGCGATACCCCCACCAAGCCAAAACCGACCAACGGTTTCCTAACTTTGCCGGGGGCCGCAGAATGGCCGGCCCATGCCCAGAACCCACCTGGATCGCCACTTCGAACGCCGCCTTTCGGGCCTCGTGAATGCCCGCGAGCGGGGCGTGCTGACCGGCGGATTGAAGGGCATCGAGCGGGAGGCGCTCCGGGTCACGGCGGAGGGACGGATCTCGCAGGCGCCGCACCCACCGGCGCTCGGTTCGGCCCTGACCCACCCGAATATCACGACCGATTATTCGGAAGCCCTGATCGAGCTCGTAACGCCGCCATTCGACCGGTCCTGGGAACTCCAACAGTACCTCTGCGACGTTCACCAGTTCGTCTACCGGGAGCTGGGCGACGAGCTGCTCTGGGTCACGAGCATGCCCTGCGTGATCGGCGGCGACCCCGAGATCCCGATCGCGAACTACGGGACTTCAAACATCGGTCGCATGAAGCACGTGTACCGCGTCGGGCTCGGCCTGCGCTACGGACGCGTGATGCAGGCGATCTCCGGGGTCCATTTCAATTACTCGTTTCCGGAACGGTTCTGGCCGGTGCTCGAGGCCGTGAACGATGCGAAGCTGCGCGGCCAGGCCTTCATCGACGATTCCTATTTCGCGCTCCTCAGGAATTACCGGCGCTTCGGCTGGCTGATCCTGTTCCTGTTCGGTATCTCGCCGGCCGTTTGTCGTTCGTTCTTTGCGGGACGCGAAATACCGGCTAGCCTCGTGGCCTCGGGTCCGGGGACGTTCATCGCGCCGCATGCGACGTCGCTCCGCATGAGCGATCTCGGCTACCGGAACAAGAACCAGGCAGGCGTCCACGTCTCGGTGAACTCGCTCGACGAGTACATGCGGGACCTCTCGCGCCTAATCTCCACGCCGCATCCCGAGTACGTGGCCCACGGCGTCGAGGTCGACGGCGAATGGCGGCAGCTGAACGCCAACCTGCTCCAGATCGAAAACGAGTACTACAGTTTCATCCGTCCGAAGCGCGTCGCCTTTTCCGGCGAGCGGCCGACGAAAGCGCTCCTGCGCGGCGGCGTGCAGTACGTCGAGATGCGCTCGCTCGACGTCGGCGCCTACGATCCGGTCGGCGTCAACCAGCGCAAGCTGTGTTTCCTGGAGGCTTTCGCGGCACTCTGCCTGCTGCGCGAGAGTCCGCCGCTGTCGCAGGAACAGTCCGATCGGTTCGAGGCCAACCATGTCACGGTCGCGAGCCGTGGCCGCGAGCCGGGACTCGAGCTCTGGACGGAGGAGGGCCCGCGCACGCTCGCCGACTGGTTGGCCGAGATCCTCGACCAGATGCAGGGCCTCTGCGAATTGCTGGATGCCGGCGAGCCGTCGAAGCCGTATTCGGCGGCGCTCGCCTTCCAGCATGCGAAACTCGACGACTTCGCCGAATTGCCCTCGGCCCGCCTGCTCGAG
>JANNUK010000386.1:0-4915 GCA_031395155.1 Chloroflexota bacterium
GGCGAAGACGATCGTCATCGCGACGATCGCGATGAACAGCACGTCCAGGAACGTGGTCAGCGCGTCCACCGAGTACGAGCCGTCGAAGGCCGTCGCCTCGGTCTGGCCGGTGATCAGGGTGAGAACGGCCACGCCGGCGAGGCCGGCAAGCGAGACGGCCACGATCGGTCGGGTCCGGCCCGGCCGGACGAGGTCCACGACAAGGACCAGGCCTGCCAGCAGGACCGCGGCGGCGAACGGGCCGATGGTCACGATGTCGCTCCAGGCCATGGCTACGGGGCTCCCACTATGGCCACAGGACGATCTGGATGGCGGTGCCCTGTGCCACGTCCGCGAGGACGGTGGCGACGGATCCGGCGATGAGGTCGAGGAGGAGGCCCGGGAAGAGCCCGAAGACGACGATGAGCGCGCCGAGTGGGGCCAGGGTCAGGATCTCCACCGGCTTGATATCGGTCAGGTGGCCGCCCAGGCCCTTGAGGAAGTCGGACAGCTCTCCGAAGATGAGGCGCTGGAACATCCAGAGGAGATAGGCCGCGGCGAGGATCATGACGAACGTCGCGACGACCGCGACCAGTGGGCTGAAGTCGAATGCCCCCACGAGGACGAGGAACTCACCGACGAACCCGGACAGGCCCGGGAGACCGACCGACGCCAACAGGAAGAACCCGAATACGGCGGCATAGACCGGGGTCCGCCCGGCGAGGCCGCCCATCTTCGCGATGGTCCGGTCGTGGGTCCGCTCGTAGAGGACGCCGACGAGAAGGAACAGGGCGCCGGTGATGAGCCCGTGGTTGACCATCTGAAGGATCGCGCCCTGGAGGCCCTGTTCCTGGAAGATGAAGATGCCCAGGGTGACGAACCCCATGTGGCTGACCGACGAGTAGGCGACGAGTTTCTTGAGGTCAGGCTGGACCAGCGCCACGATCGCGCCGTAGATGATCGCGATGAGGCTGAGCACGATGATCAGCGGGGCATAGGTTGCGGCGGCGTCCGGGAACAGTGGCAGCGCATAGCGGATGAAGCCGTATCCGCCCAGTTTGAGGAGAACGCCGGCCAGGATGACCGAGCCCGCCGTCGGCGCCTCGACGTGTGCGTCGGGCAGCCAGGTGTGGAACGGGAACATCGGGACCTTGATCGCGAAGGCGAGGAAGAACGCGGCAAAGGCCAGCAGCTGGAGGCCGTCCGCGAATCCCACGGTGCCGGCATAGGCTCGCAGCGCCTCGAAGTCGAACGCGCCCGTCCAGTTGCCGCCGTTCGCATCCTGGTACGCGAAGGCCATCGCCAGGATCGCGACGAGCATGAGCAGAGATCCGACGAGCGTGTACAGGACGAACTTGATCGTCGCGTAGATCCGGTTGGCCCCGCCCCAGATCCCGATGATCAGGTACATCGGGACGAGGACGACCTCCCAGAAGATGTAGAAGAGGAAGGTATCGAGGGCGACGAACACGCCGATCATGCCCAGCTCGAGGATCAGGAAGGACGCCATGTACTCCTTGATCCGGGTCTTGATCGGGCCGAACGAGGCGAGGATGCTGATCCACGACAGCGTGGTGGTCAGGACGATGAGGACGAGCGACAACCCATCGACGCCGAGCTTGTACTGGATCCCGAAGGCGGGGATCCACGACGCGACCTCGACGTACTGGAACAGGCCACCCCGACCGGGCGAGAAGCCGAGGAGCAGCAACAACGACAGGATCCAGGTCGCGATCGAGGTGCCGAGCGCGATCGGTCGCGCGGCGTTCTGCGGGAACAGGGCGATCAGGATCGCTCCGACCAGCGGCAGGAACACGATGAGGGTCAGGATCGGGATGTCGGCCACGTTCATCGCTCAGCGGCCCGCGATCAGCAGGTACGAACCGGCCATGACGATGAGCCCGACGGCGATGCCCAGCGCGTAGTTCTGGACCCGGCCGGTCTGGACGCGGCTCAGCCCGCGCCCGGCACCCCGCATGACCGCTCCCAGCCCGTTCACGGCACCATCCACGACGCTCCGGTCGAACCACCACGCGGCGGCGGCGACCCGCCCGCCGATGCGGATGAACAGCAGGTCGTTGAGATCGTCGAACCACCACTTGTTGAGCGACGCGCGGTACAGGAACGGGACGCGCGCGCTGAGCGCCTGGACGCGATCCGGGGAGCCCTTGCGTTGCAGGCCCGGAAGGCCGACGCCGAAGAGCCACCACGCGACGGCGATCCCGACGGACGCAACGGCGACGCTGGCGACGATCAGGACCCCGTCGATCCCGAACAGCGCGTACGGCTCCAGTTCGTGATGGGCGATCTCCGTCGCTTCATGGAAGACCGGCTCCAGCCAGTGGTGCAGGGTGCTGTCGCCGAGCGGCAGGCCGAGGAACAGCCCCAGGCCAACCGAAGGGATGGCCAGCAGGATGAGCGGCACGACCATGACGGCCGGCGACTCGTGGATCTTCGCCCAGACCTCCTTCGGCCCCCGGAAACTGCCCCAGAACGTGAGACCCATCAAACGGAACATGTAGAACGCGGTCAGCCCGGCGACGAGGAATCCGACCGCCCACAGCCAGGCGAATCCGAGCTTGAACGACTCGCCCAGGATCTCGTCCTTGCTGAAGAACCCGGCCAGTGGCGGGATGCCGGCGATCGCCAGCGAGCCGATCAGCATCGTCAGGTAGGTCCACTTGATCTTCGTCGCGAGCCCGCCCATCCGGCGCATGTCCTGCTCCTCGTGGACGGCATGGATGACCGAACCCGATCCGAGGAACAGCAGGCCCTTGAAGAAGCCATGGGTCATCAGGTGGAAGATCGCGGCCGTCCACGCACCAACCCCGAGCGCGGCGAACATGTACCCGAGCTGGCTCAGGGTGGAATACGCGAGGACGCGCTTGATATCGGTCTGGGTCATCGCGATCGAGGCTGCGAGGATCGCCGTGAAGATGCCGATCGCGGCCACGACGACGAGCGCATCGGGGGCCGACGCGAAGATCGGGCTGGCGCGTGCCACGAGATAGACCCCGGCATTGACCATGGTCGCGGCGTGGATCAGCGCCGACACCGGCGTCGGGCCCTCCATCGCGTCCGGCAGCCAGACGTGCAGCGGGAACTGCGCACTCTTGCCCATCGCTCCGGCGAAGATGAGCAGGGCCACCACGACCATGGGGATCGTCAGGACGTCCGCGTGGAGCAGGATGTCCATCGACTCGCGGATGTCGAGTGTTCCCGTGTTGACCCAGATGGCCATGATCCCGAGGGCAAATCCGACGTCCCCGACGCGGTTGACGATGAACGCCTTCTTGCTGGCCAGGGCCGCCGACCGCTTCCGGTACCAGAACCCGATGAGCAGGTAGCTCGACAGGCCGACCAGTTCCCAGGCCACGAACAGCACGAGCCAGTTGTCGGCCAGGACAAGCAGGAGCATCGAGAACATGAACAGGTTGAGGTACGCGAAGAAGCGCCAGTAGCCGGGGTCGTGGCTCATGTACCCGATCGAGTAGATGTGCACGAGCATCCCGATCGTGGTCACCACGATGAGCAGGCAGGCGGTCAGGTTGTCGACGAAGAAACCGGCGTCGACGACGAAGTTGCCGGCCGGGATCCACTCCCAGAGCGTGATGCCGTACCCGCGATCCCCGAATGGCTCCCCGCCGGTGAGCGCGGTGAAGGCGACGATCATCGAGATCGCCCAAGCCGCGACGACCGCGCCGACCGGCACCCAGTGGGCCTGCCTGTCGAGGCGCCGGCCGACGAGCGCCGTGAATGCGAAGCCGGCGATGGGCAGGGCGGCGATGAGCGGGATGAGCGTATCGAAGCTCATCGGCGCATCGCGTCGTACTCATCGACCAGTGGGGTCCCGCGGTTGCGGAAGATCGCGATCACGATGGCCAGGCCGACGGTCGCCTCGGCAGCCGCCACGGCGATGACGATCAGCGCGATGACCGACGCGTCGACCGCCAGGCCGGGGATGAACGCGCCGAAGGCGACGATGGCGAGGTTGACCGCGTTGAGCATCAACTCGATCGACATCAGCATGCTGATCGCGTTCCTGCGTGCGAGAAAGCCAAACGTGCCGATCGCGAACAGCAGGGCCGAGAGCACGAGATAGGCGTCGAGTGAGTTGATCACGACGGCCCGCTCTCCTCGCGCTTGGCCAGGTAGACCGCCCCGATGACCGCCGCCAGCAGGAGGACGCTGACGACTTCGAACGGCAGGACGAACTGGTCGAACAGGACGCGGGCCAGCGTGTCGGTCGCCGTGTGCATTCGTTCGCCGACCTCGCCCCAATCCGTGGCCCCCACGGCGACGGCGACCACCAGGGCCAGGACGATCGCGGCCACCGCGGCGGCGGCCGACTGGGTCTGGAAGACCAGGCGAGCGGGTCCGGCCTTGGTCTGGGTGAGCATGATTGCGAACAGGATGAGGACGCTGATCGCCCCGATATAGACGAGAACCTGGGCGGCGGCCACGAGCGGCGCCTGCAGGAGCACATAGATCCCGGCCAGGGCGGCGAAGCAGACGATCATCGCGAGGCCGCTGCGGATGATGTCGCGCAGCAGGACGACCATCAGCGCGGATCCGATCATCACGGCCGCGAGGATCACGAACATGATGTCGGCGAAGGCGATCCCGATGATCGGGACGGTGTCTCCGAGCGCCACGGCGTCCGCGCCTACCGGTGGTGGGCGTGGTCGGCGCTGCCGCCGTGGCCGGCGCCATTCGCGTGGTCGTGCCCGGCGTGTCCAGCGCCGGCCACGCTCCCGTTCCCGGCCAGCGAGGCCGGCAGCATCGGCAGCATCCGATTGGCGTCGACGATCCGGCCCTCGGCCGCCGCCCGTGCTGCCCAATCGCGTTCGCGCCGGATGTAGGTGACCTCGGTCTCGCGGTCGATCGCCGCGATCGCCATGAGGTCGATCATCGGTTCCTCACGCGAGGTATGCGC
>JANNUK010000439.1:0-6653 GCA_031395155.1 Chloroflexota bacterium
AACGGACGCGCCCATCGCCTTGAGCAGTGCCTTGGCCTGGTCCGGATAGCCGAAGCCGGGCGTGGCGATCGCCACGACGGTGAGCACGATCAGGCCCACTCCCCACACGGCGAAGGTCGCCGTGATCAGCAGGAACGCGTCCGTCCACCGATCGGCCGGCCTGGTGACCGGGTGCGATCCCGGGGTTCGGACAGGTGATGCCATCCTCAGAACCTCCCTGCGCCCACGCCAGACACGTGCCTGCTGGATCGGCGCAGGACGATGATGGCCCTGTGACAAGCGTCCGTCGAGGGCGAATCTGTCAGAGGGAGGGGTCCGGAACGACGAGCACCGGGCCGGCCGCCCGGCTTACCACGGCCGTCGAGACCGACCCGAGGAGGGCCGACGCGATCCGCCCGCGGCCACGGTTGCCCATGACGATGAGCGCATCGGGTTCGCCCGACGCGACATCCAGGATGACCTCGGCCGGCCGGCCCGCGATCCGATCGATCTCGGGCTCCGGTCCACCCGACTCGCGAACCGCTCGTGCAGCCGCGTTCAGGGCATGATCGGCGTCGCGCAGTTCCTTGCGCAGGGCGTTCGAGTAGTTCGGTTCGCCGAGCTCCGAGTTCGGCTGATCGAACACGGTCAGCACCCGCACTCCCACCCCGAGCTGGCCGGCCAGGCGGCCGGCAACCCGGGCCGCCGCGAGCGACGCCTCGCTGCCGTCCACGGCGAGCAGGATTCGCTGGAACATGGGCGATCTCCTTTCGATCGGCCGGCCGTGACGAAGGTCAGACCCGCCCCTTGGGCACCGTGTGGAAGTACGTCTTGTTGAAGACGAGCTTGCCCAGGTGCCAGAGCTGGTTCGGCTTGGGTGGTCGGGGTGGATGGTCGTAGTCGAACTGGAGGAGCGTCCCCTTGTTGTCGCCGATCTCGAAGAAGCACATGACCTTGCCTTCGTACTCGGCGTGCTTCCCGGCCGGCTCGCGACCCTCGACCGCGGCAACGATCCCCTCGACCACCACCGGGGCCTCGAAGTGGGCCGTGGAGCCGGCCTTTGAGAGCGGCAGGTCGGTCGCATCGCCGAGGGCGAAGACATTCGGCCGTTCCCCCACCCTGAGCGTGTGTCGGTCGGTCGGCAGCCAGCCTCCCGGCGCCGGGGCGAGCCCGGAGTCGATGAGGAACTGGGCGCCCTTGTGCGGCGGCACGAGGATCAGCAGATCGTAGGGCAACTCCTCGCCCTCCAGGCTTTCGATGACCTTCCGGTCCGGATGGATCGTCTCGACGTTGAAGAACGTGTGGAGCTCGATCCCCTTTTCCTCGAGGATCGGGGTGGCCATCTCGGACACGGACTCGATCGTGAACGCCCGCCCGATGGGCGAGCAGTAGTGCAGCTTGGTCTTGTCCCTGAGGCCCCGCTCGCGAAGCTCGGACTCGATGAGGAAGCTGACCTCGAGCGGCGCCGGCGGGCACTTGTACGGCATCGACGCGATGCCGACGACGATCGTCCCGCCCTGGAATGCGTCCAGCGCGGCGCGCAGCCGGGCCGCACCCTCCGCGGAGTAGAAGTGATGGGCCTCGTCCTCGAAGTGCGCGATCGCCTCGGGCAGGATCCGCGAGCCGGTCGCGAGGACGAGGTGGTCGTAAGGGAGCACGGTCCCGTCGGTCAGGCCGACGGTCTGGGCCTTCTCGTCGACCCGATCGACCACGCCCGTCACGAGGCCGACCCGCTTGTCGAGCAGCGCGCGCTCGCGCTTCTCGAGCTTCTCGGGACGCTCGCCACCCATCGCGATGTACATGAACCCAGGCTGATAGACGTGGTTACCCGTCGCGTCGACGACGGTCACCGTCGCCTCGCCGGCGTCGATGCGCCGTCGCAGCCGCCTGGCGAGGAGGTTGGCGGTCAGCGTCCCCCCAACGCCGCCGCCCAGGATGAGGATCCGGTCGACCATCGTCCTACCGGACCTTCTCGACGACGATCTCGTCGAAGCCTTCGCGGGTCTCGACGCCGACCAGCCGATGACCGGCCTTCTCGACCCACTTGGGGATGTCGACGCGAGAGCCGTTGTCGGTGGACCGCACGGCGAGGATGCTACCGACCTGGCCCTCGCGGATCGCGCGGATGAGCTCCATGAGCGGCCCCGGGCAGTAGCTGCCGCGGGCGTCGATGGTGCGGGTGATGGCCACTCCGGCGGTGGTGGCGGCGGTCTCGATCATCGTGGTTCCTTCGTCTTTCGTCGTCGGTTCGTCGTGGCTCGGTTCAGATGAACAGCGAGGCGTTGGCCTCGGTCATCAGTTCGATCGCGGTGGCAGCGCCGGCCGGCTCGGCCATGCCGTCGATGAGGTCGTCCCGGGTCAGGCCGAACATGTCCATCGACATCTGGCACGGGATGAACTCCACGCCCAGGGCCTGGGCCGCCTCGAGCAGTTCGCGCGGGCTGGCCACGTTGTACTTGCGGCTGAGGGTGCCCATCATCCAAGGGCCCATCCCCAGGAAGTTCATCTTCGAGAGCTTCAGGTGATCGATCCCGGGTCGCTGCATGAACGACAGCATCCGCTGCATCGTGTTCTCGCCGGTGATCCGGACCCCGTCCTTCACGAAGGGGAGCAGTCCCCAGAAGGTCACGAAGACCTTGCAGCCGACGCCGCTCGCGGCAGCGGTCGAGGACAGGATGAGCGTCGGCCAGACGCGGTCCAGCTCGCCGCTCCAGTTGACGATCACGAGTTCCTTCGTCTTGACCGCGGCCTCCGACTCGGTGGCCGGTGCGGGCGCGATGACGGGGGTCTCTGCGGGGCGCTCCAGCGTTGTGGTGGTCATGTCAGGGCTCACTTTCGACGGATGAGAAATCGATGGACGGGCCCATCGACAGACTGTGAGACGAGCTCGTTACCGGTCGATCGGCTCCAGGCGGCGAAGTCCTTGACCGACCCGGGATCGGTCGCGAGGACCTCGATGAGCGCGCCCGACGGCAGGCTCCGCACGGCCTGGGCGGTGCGGACAATCGGCATTGGGCACGACAGGCCGCGAGCGTCGACGGTGACGGTGACTGTTCCTTCGGCGATGGCCATGAGATGGCTTCCTTTCGCGGCTGGGTGGTCCTGATGGTCTGCTCAGATGAAGACGATCTGGCCGTTGCCGGCGCTGATGTGGAAGGCGGTCACGCCTTCGACGCCGTCGACGATCGGATCGAGTGCCGTTTCGTCGATTCCGAGGAGGTCCATCGACCGCGAGCACGCCTGGATATCGACGTTGCCGATGTCCTTGGCCTGGCGGAGGGTCTCCGCCCAGGAGGCCTGTCCGGCCTTTCGAAGCGCATCGACGGCGATCCGCCCGGCAGTTCCCGCCTCAGGCGCGAGGCCGTGGTCGGCATCGATCCGGTCCGCCCGGAACGCGTCGAGCGCCCAGTACTGCAGGAAGACGTTCACCGGGCGACCGAGGGCGGCGGCACCCGCCGTGAGAATTGCGGCGGCCTGCAGCCTGTCGTCGGTCCCCGAGAAGAGGACCAGGTTGAGGGGTTCGTCCATGAGGTTCTCCTTCACGCGAGGGCGTCGCGTACTCGGCCGGGATCGGCCGCGGGACCACGTGCGGACAGGCTCGCCAGGCGCGCCAGCCGGCGCTCCAGGACCTGCCGCATGATCCCGCACGCGGTCATGACATCGGGGTCGGAGATCCGATAGCGAACCTCCCGACCGTAGCGCTCGGCCTCGACCAACCCCGCCGCCCGCAGGACCGCGAGGTGCTGCGAGACGTTGGGCTGGCTGAGGTCGAGATCGGTGGCCAGGCTCGAAACCTCGCACGACCCACGCTCGAGTCGATGGAGGATCTCCAGTCGGCGCGGGCTCGCAAGGGCGCGGAGAGTGTCGGCCTGGAGTTCGACGATCGTGTCCATGGCCAGAGCATCGGACAGATGCATATCTGCGCATGAGTGCCATCCAGCCCGTCCGGACGGGCCGTTGGCAGTCACCGGGTGTGACCTTCGGCCCTCAAGACGTTCTGTGTTCATCGGGACACTCTTCGCGAGCCCCTCCCTGCATTCCGGAACCGCCCGCGGCCGACCGGTGTACCGGCTACGGTTGACCGTGGAGGGCCGTCCACTGGAAGACGCGGAGCACAGAGACGCCGAACTCATCGAAAGGGCACGACGGGGCGACGCGTTGGCCTACGAGCAGCTCGTCCGGACCTATCAGGACGTGGCCGTCCGAACGGCCTATGTCATCGCGCCGTCAGGCGATGCCGAGGACGCGGCACAGGAGGCGTTCATGAAGGCGTACGCCGCGCTGTCCCGCTTTCGCACCGGTGCCCCATTCCGTCCCTGGCTGCTCCGGATCGTGGCCAACGAGGCCCGAAATCGACGCCGGTCCGCCGGTCGTCGCGAGGGCCTCGCGCTGCGCAGCGCCGAGGACCGCCGATCGAGCGGCGCGGCTCCGTCGCCCGAGACGGCGGTCCTCGACCACGAGGCTCGTTCGGCGCTGGTCGCGGCCGTCAATCGCCTGCGTGACGCTGACCGCGAAGTCATCGGGGCTCGCTACTTCCTCGACCTGTCCGAAGCCGAGGCGGCCGAGACGCTCGGGATCCCGAGGGGCACGGTCAAGTCGCGCACGTCACGGGCGCTCGATCGGCTGCGTGCCGTGTACGAATCCGGCGCGGAGGCGCCCCGTGGCTGACCGACCCGCCCTCGGCGACGATTCAGCCCTGGCCGAAGCCCTCCGGGGCATCGGCGCGGCGCTCGCCGTGCCCAGCGGCGGCGACGCCGGCCTGCCGGACATCGCCGCGCGGGTTCTGGCCCGGATCGTGGTCGACAAAACCATTCACGCCGCGCCGCCCCGCGGGTCGCGCTGGAGCGGGATCACGCGGCCGTTTGCGGGCCTGGGCCGCGTTCGGCGCGGCCTCGTGCTCGCCGTGGTTCTGCTGATCGCGATCGCGGCAACGGCCGGGGCCGTGGGTCTCGGCCTGCCCGGGATCCGGATCATTCTCGGACCGGTCCCCAGCGCGGGCCCGTCGAGTGTCCCGACCGTGATCCCGACCACCTCGATGTCGCCCGGGGTGCTTGTGGCCCCGGGGGCGAGCCTGGGACTGGGGATGCTTGTCCTCCCGGCCGACCTCGATCGGTTGACGGCGCCGGATGTCCTCGGATTTACCGTGCAGCTCCCGGCCGATCCGGAGGTGGGCGCCCCGGGCGCGACGTACATCGACGGAGCCCGTGTCACGACGGCCTGGCCGAGCGGGCCGGGCTTGCCGGCCACCGAGACCCCGTCGGTCGGCCTCGTCCTGAGCCAGTTCCGAGGATCGATCGACCCGGGCTATTTCGGCAAGATCGTCGGCGCGGGAACGACCGTGGAGCGGGTCGACGTCGACAGCGCGTCCGGCTTCTGGATCACCGGCGATCTGCACTTCTTCTTCTACGAGGATCCGGACGGCAGGATTGTCGAGGAGTCCCGCCGGTTCGTCGGCGACACGCTCGTGTGGACCGTGGATGACGTGACCTATCGCCTCGAGACGGCGACCGGGCTCGAGCGCGCGCTGGCGATCGCGATGAGCCTCCGCTAGCGAGCCGGGTCGGCCACGCGAGAGGCTGTCCCGGCCGTGCGGCCCGGATCAGCCTCCCGCGGGATTGTCCAGCGGGAAGGAGCGCGTCAACCCATCGACGCTCCGGAAACTGCCGTCGGCCAGCAACTCCCAATCGTGTTCGGGCGCTTCGTAGGCGACGGACTGCCAGCCTTCGTCGGTCAGGAGGAACGAGGTCCCCGGCTCGCCTTGCTCATCGAGTTCGGCAACGTCAACCAGGTCGGTCATGGCGGCACCTCCTGCGGTCCATGCTACGCCGGGCGTGAAGCCCTGGGCTCAGCGAATGCCCGCGAGTTCCTGGAGGATCCTCCAGTTGGCCAGTCGATCATCGCGGGTCGCGACGATCTCGTCGGTCGCCTCGTCCGACGCGCCAAAGTGCGGCGCGAACCGGCCTTCGGTCCGAGCGAACGTCAGGAAGTCGATCGTCGCACCGTCCGGTGCCTTGGCCCAGTCCTCCCTGATCGCGGGATTCCCCTGGAGAGAGAGTCGCGCCGCGATGGTCTCGCCGCGACGCGGGTCGTACGTGAACAGAGGGAACGCCCGCGATTCCACCGCGAGCTTCGCCTGACGGGACGAGGCGTCGTCCGCGATCCCGTGCTCCGGCTGGCACGGCGTGTAGGCGATGATCACGGCCGGTCCCGGGTAGTCGTTGGCCTCCATCACCGCCCGGTAGAAGTGGTTGAGGTGCGCCGGCGTCGTCTGGGCGACGTAGACGTCTCGATGGGCGATGAGGATCCGCCCAAGTTCCTTGCGCGCCTCGGGGCGACCGTGGAGCGCGGCGCCAAACGCCGACAACTTCGTGACCTGGCCACCGAATGACGCCGTCGACGCCTGGCCGCCGGTGTTCGAGTAGACCTGCGTGTCGAGGACCAGCACCTTGATGTCGGCCCCGCTCGCGACCATCCGCGACAGCGCCTGAAAACCGATGTCGTACATCGCGCCATCACCGCCAAGGACCCACAGCCGGCGGTCGTGGTGACCAGCGGCGTCCCATCGAGTGCGGATCCCGAGGGCGACCGCCGGGGCGTTCTCGAACAGCGACGACGTCCACGGGATGAGGTACGGGTTGAACGGATAGGTGCTGCTGTAGACGGTGTTGCAGCCC
>JANNUK010000454.1:0-1799 GCA_031395155.1 Chloroflexota bacterium
GGCGGTGATCCGGGCGTCGCCAGTGACCATCCACACCTCGATCCCCTGGGCGCGGAGTTCCCGGACCGCCTCCGCCGCCTCGGCCTTGACCGGGTCGGCGACGAGGAGCAGGCCGGCCGCCCGACCATCGATTGCCACGAACGCCGCCGTCTGCCCGTCCTCCGCCGCGTCCGACGCATGTCCGGCCAGCGTCCCGAGGTCGATACCTCGCTCGGTCATCAGGCGGACGTTCCCGACGAGAACCGCGCAAGCGGCACCGTCGATCGTGACGGTTCCCTCGACGCCGTGGCCGGCGATCGCCGCGAAGCCCTCGACCGCGCCGAAGCCCAGTTCCTCCTCGCGGGCACGGGTCAGGATGGCCGCACCGAGTGGGTGCTCACTGCCCTTCTCGAGGGAACCCGCCAGGTCCAGCAGCTCGCGCTCATCGACCCCATCGGCCGTGACGATCGCGGCGACCCGGGGCTTGCCGAGGGTGAGCGTCCCGGTCTTGTCGAGCATGACCGCGTTCACCCGGTGAGCGTTCTCGAGCGCTTCGCCGCCGCGAATGAGGACCCCCGCCTCGGCGCCTCGCCCGGTCCCGACCATGATCGCGGTCGGCGTCGCCAGGCCCATCGCGCACGGGCAGGCGATGACGAGGACCGTGATGAACGCGGTGAGGGCAAACGTGAGGCGCGGCTCGGGTCCACCAAGGAACCAGGCGATGAACGTCAGTGACCCTACGACGATGACGGCCGGCACGAACGTCTCGGCAATTTGGTCGGCGAGGCGCTGGATGGGCGCCTTGGAGCCCTGGGCGCGCTGGACCATCTCGACGATCCGGGCGAGGGCCGTCTCCCGCCCGACCCGTGTCGCGCGCATGACGAACGTTCCCGTCGAATTGAGGGTCGCGCCGATTACCTCGTCGCCGACGCTCTTGGACGCCGGGATCGGCTCGCCGGTGAGCATCGATTCATCGACCGCCGAGGCGCCCTCGACGATGCGACCGTCCACCGGGACCTTCTCCCCCGGACGGACCCGGAGCAGATCGCCCGCCTGGACCTCCTCGAGCGGGACATCGACGTCCTCACCGCCGCGGACCAGCCGGGCCGACTTGGCCTGGAGTCCGACCAGGCGGCGGATCGCCCCGGTCGTCTGGCCCTTCGCCCGCGCCTCGAGCCAGCGACCAAGGAGGATGAGCCCGAGGATGATCGTCGAAGAGTCGAAGTAGGTCTCCGGATGTAGTCCGGCTTCGTGGATGACCTCCGGCGCGACCGTGGCGAAGACGCTGTAGGCCCATGCAGCCGAGGTCCCCAGCGCCACCAGGGTGTCCATGTTCGCGCTGCGGTGGCGTGCCGCGCGGATCGCCGCCCGGTAAAACCGACGTCCTGCCCAGAACTGGATGAACGTCGCGGGGACCAGGACGACCCGATTGATGTCGGCCATTTCGACCGCGGTCTGCGGCCAGAACATCGCGATCATGATCGAGACGGCAGCGCCGATGGAGGCCAGGGCGTGGATGAGCAACGTGCGCGCCTCGCGGGCGCGCTCCACGGTCTCGGCATCAGGGGCGTCGGTGAGACTGGCGTCGCGGACCGGCGTCTTGGAGGGCTGCCGGATGTCGTAGCCGGCCGCCTCGATGGCACCCACGAGCTCATCCCTCCCGGCCGCGTCGGGCAGGTACCGAATCGTCGCGATTTCGGTCGCCAGGTTGACCGTCGCATCCTCGACGCCGGGCGTCTTCTTCAGGAATCGCTCGATCCGGTTGACGCACGAAGCGCACGTCATCCCGTCGATGGGCAACTCGATCTCGGTGGGTGTCG
>JANNUK010000488.1:0-4003 GCA_031395155.1 Chloroflexota bacterium
CGAACTCCGGCCCGGTCTCCCGGTGGTGCTCATGAGCGGCTATACGGAAACGGACGCGATTCAGCGATTCGGCGACGCCGGCCTCGCGGGGTTCGTCCAGAAGCCGTTTTCGCAGGGCGATCTGTCGTCGGCATTGCACGAAGCGCTCGCCCGAGAGGCGGCAAGCGAAACGCCGTAGCGTGCGCCCCGCGCCGTAGGGTGCGCCCCGCGCCGTAGGGTGCGCCCCGCGCCGTAGGGTGCGCCCCGCGCCGTAGCGTGCGCCCCGCGCCGTAGCGTGCGCCCCGCGCCGTAGCGTGCGCCCCGGCGACAGACCGGGACCGGACGGCCGGATGCGGGGGGCTCGTTGCCGGTCAGCCGGCGACGACGCGCGTCTGCGAGGCTCGGAGATGCGCGTACCCCGGCTTCACCACCTCATTGATGATTCGCAGGCGCTCGTCGAACGGGGCAAAGGCGCTCTTCATCGCGTTGATGGTCAGCCACTCCATCTCGCCGAGCCCGATCCCGAACGCCTCGTCCAGGGCGGCGAACTCGCCGGACAGGCTGACATTCGACATCAGGCGGTTATCCGTGTTCACGGTGACGCGGTAGCGCAGTCGGCGAAGGAGGTCGATCGGGTGCTCGGCGATCGACGCCACGGCGCCCGTATGAACGTTCGAGGTCGGGCACATCTCGAGCGGGACGCGGCGATCGCGCACGAAGGTCGCCACCGGCCCGAGCTCGATCGACCCGTCCTCCCGGACAGTGATGTCGTCGACGATCCGCACGCCGTGCCCGAGGCGCTCGGCCCCGCACCACTGGAGGGCCTCGTGGATCGACGGGAGCCCGAACGATTCACCGGCGTGGATCGTGAGATGGAAGTTCTCGTGTCGGATGTGATCGAAGGCATCCAGGTAGCGCGTGGGGCGATACCCGGCCTCGGGACCGGCGACATCGAACCCCACAACGCCCTCGTCCCGCCAGCGGACGGCCAGTTCCGCGGTCTCGACCGAGCGTTCGAACTGGCGCATCGCGGTGATCAGGGTGCGGATCGTGATCGGGCGGCCGGCGGCGGATGCCCGGCGCTCCCCTTCGCGGAATCCGTCCTGCACGGCCCGGACGACATCGTCCAGGGACAGGCCGTGCGCCACGTGGAGCTCGGGTGCGTAGCGAACCTCGGCATAGGCGACGCCGTCGGCGGCGAGATCCTCGGCGCACTCGGAGGCGACGCGAGCCAGGGCATCCCGCTCCTGCATGACGCCGACGGTGTGTGCGAACGTCTCGAGGTAGAGCTCCAGCGACTTGCGATCGGCGCCGCGCCGGAACCAGATTGCGAGGTCGGCCGTGTCCGCGGTCGGCAGGTCGCGATAGCCGAACTCGGCGGCGAGATCGACGACCGTGGCCGGGCGGAGCCCGCCATCGAGATGGTCGTGGAGAAGCGCCTTGGGGGCCCTGCGGATCGTATCGATTGTCAGCATCGGGTCCTCAGGTGGCCCTGGCCGAGGGTAGCCATGGGTGGGCACGATGGTCGTGCCGGTTTCGGCGGATGGTACCCTGCCGCGCATTGGCGGAACCATGACGGCGGAGGGAGCGATGAGCGTCGTCGCGCGCAACTCGGGCGGCGGCGTGCAGCTGGAACTGGAACTCCAGCGCGGAGACCTGCTCCCGGGTCGCCTGGTCCCCGGCGTCCTCCGCGTGCTGTCCGGGAGCCCGTGCGAGATCCGCGGAGCCTTCGTGACGCTCGTCGGGACGGAGCACTGGAAGCACGAGGTCACGGACCGCGACGCGAACGGCACCACGCGGACGCGGATCGTTCGCGAGGAACGGGAGCTGCCGCGAGTGCCGGTCCAGGTGCTTGGACCAGTGGCACTCGGACGCGACGAACGCCGAGAGCTCCCATTCGAGATCCCCGTCCCCGGCCTCGGCCCGGCCTCCGTGGCCGCCGACGTGTGCGGAGTCGAATGGACCCTGGAGGCCAAACTCGACGTACCCGGGTTCGATCCGGGCGTCGCCATGCCGGCGACGATCCACCAGCCGACCGCCCTCCTGCGTGCCGGCGTCGTGCCCGTGGGCCAGTTCGCCCTGTGGCCCTCGGCGGATGCCGGGGCGGACGGCATTCGCGCGTCGATCTCCGTGGATCCGGTGCCCCTCGACCTGGGTGGGCCGTTCCGCGGTCGCCTGGTACTCGAGACCGACGGGCCATACGAGGTCCAGGAAGTGCGCGTCGAGCTTCGCGTTCACGCCGAGGCGACGGTATCGTCCGGGCTGCGTGAGGAAATCACGATCTGGACCGCGCAAGTCCTCGGCGCGGGCCGCCTTTCCCCAGGGGTTCACGACATCGAGTTCGCGGGCGACCTCCCCGCGGTTGCGCTGCCGACGGCGGCCTTGCCGCACGGCCGCACGAACGCCAGGTTGCACGTCATCATCGCCCGGGCGCGGGCACGCGACCCGCACCTGGTGCGCGACGTAGCCCTGGCGACGACGACCGAGGTCTGACCCGGCGCGAGGCGCCCGGAGTCCGCGGCTCAAACTTCGCCGGCGCCGAGCCGGGTGCGAGCGGCGGCGAGGGCCGCCGCGACGCGCCGGGGGGCCGTGCCGCCGATCACGTCGCACGACGCGAGCGCACCCTCCAGACCCGCGGCACTCCGCACCAGCTTTCCGATCTCCGGATCCGCCGCCAGCGCAAGCGCGGTCGGCTCCTCGAGGGCCGCGGCCAGGACGTCGCGGACCACCTCGTCGGGGACGGCATCGAGACCGATCCGTGCCGTATCCGCGGCGGCCACGAGGCTGCCGACAACCTGGTGGGCAGTCCGAAACGGGACGCCCCGCCGCACCAGCGCGTCGGCGACGGCCGTCGCGGTCGTGAATCCCTCGGCCGCAGCCTCGCGCATCCTCCCGTGGTCGACGGACAGGGTCTCCACAAGGCCGGCCATGACGCCGAGCGAGGCCTCGAAGGTTGCGACGGCATCGAACAGCGGCGCCTTGTCCTCCTGGAGGTCGCGCTGGTAGGCAAGCGGCAGCCCCTTCAGCATCGCGAGCATGCCGGCCTGGGCCCCGATGACCCGCGCCGCACGGCCACGCACCAACTCAGCCGAATCGGGGTTCTTCTTGTTCGGCATCATCGAGCTGCCGGTCGAGAACGCGTCGGCGGCCCGCACGAAGCCGAACCGCGGGTTGGACCACCACGTGATCTCTTCGGCCAGTCGGGACAGGTGGACCATGCCGAGGGCGATGGCGCCGAGCGCCTCGACGACGAAGTCGCGGTCGGACACGGCGTCCATGGAGTTCGCGGTGACGCCATCGAAGCCGAGTTCGGTCGCCGTCGCCTCACGGTCCAGGGGATAGCCGGCTCCCGCGAGAGCGCCGGCGCCCAGCGGCGAGACGTTGGCGCGTCGTCCCGCGTCGCGCAGTCGGCCCCGATCGCGTTCGGCCATCTCGACGTAGGCCAGGAGGTGGTGGGCGAAGAGGACCGGCTGAGCGGGCTGGATGTGCGTCGTTCCGGGCAGGACGGCATGGCCGTCGCGCTCGGCGAGGCCCACGAGCGCCCGCTCGAACGCGAGAAGGCCGTCGTCAAGCGCCGCGAGCCGACGTCTCAGCCAGAGGCGGAGGTCGGTGGCCACCTGATCGTTGCGCGACCGGCCTGTGTGAAGCTTGCCGGCGACGGGACCGATTCGCTCCACGAGGGCCGCCTCGAGGTTCATGTGAATGTCCTCGAGCGCCGCGTCCCAGACGAGCGTCCCGGCCTCGACTTCCACGCGCAGTCCTTCGAGACCCGCGACCAGGGCGCCGACCTCGTCGTCGGTCACGAGGCCCGCACGCCCGAGCCCGCGAACGTGGGCCATCGACCCGACGAGGTCGTCCACGGCGAGTTCGCGATCGAGGTCGATCGAGCGCGTGAAGTCGGCCATGCGCTCGTCGTTCGATTCGGCGAACCTCCCGCCCCACAGTCGCATGTTGCCTCCCTCGCAGCCGGCTCGGCCGAATGACGCCCATCGTAGCCGCTCGGTCGGTAGCCGCTCGGTTGGAG
>JANNUK010000522.1:0-4548 GCA_031395155.1 Chloroflexota bacterium
CCGTGGCCACGGCCGCATCGACTTCATCCTCCACGAGGGTTCGATCGGAGGTCTGGAAGACCAGCCGGAACGCGAGGCTCTGCTCGGCAGCGTCGAGCGGGGCACCCCGGTAGACATCGAACAGGGTGGCGTCCTTCAGCAGCGTCCCAGCCCCGTCCCGAATAACCGCCTCGATCCGGTCCGCGACGATGGCAAGGTCGGCAACAACCGCGATATCCCGCTCGACGGCCGGGTAGCGTGGCGGAGGCACCGATCGGACGGCCGGCAAGGATCCGCCGGCCAGCCCGCGGATCGCCACCTCCGCGACCAGAATGCGCTCGCTCCGGACGTCGAGTTCCGCGAGCACCGCCGGGTGGAGTTCGCCGAGCCGACCCGCAATGGCGATCTGTCCCGTGTCGGCATCGCGCGCAACCACGGTCGCCGCCCGACCTGGATGAAGCAGCGGTTCATCGAGAAGGGCGGTGGTCTCGGGACGAGCGAGACCCAGCCGCTGCGCGACGGCGGCGATGATCCCGACCAGATCGGCGACGTCCGCGAGCCTGGGCGGGCGGTTCCAGGCCGCGGACTCGTACGCACCCTCCAGCGCCAGGCCGAGCCTCCACCATTCGGCCGTGGTGTCGTCGGTGCGACGGGCGTACCCCTTGCCGACTTCGAAGACGGCGATATCCGCCCGGCCCCGGCGAACGTTCGTGGCCACGGTGGACAGCAGGCCGTGCAGCAGGCTCTGGCGGAGGACGGCGTGGTCGGATGACAGCGGATTCGTCACCGTGATCGGCCGCCCGTCAATGCGTTCCTCCCCGGACACCTCGGCTGCGTCCGCGTTCCACCGGAAGCGCTCGACCTGGGGAGCTGAGATCAAGGCGTGGGTCACAGACTCGGTCAGGCCGGCTCCGACAAGGGTCGCGCGGACGGCATCGCGAACCTGGAGTGGATCGGCCCGGAATTCCGGCATGGGGGTGTCGGGGACCGTCGACGGCACATGTTCGTAGCCGCGCACGCGAGCAATTTCCTCGGTGAGGTCGGCCTCGATCGCGATATCTCGTCGCCAGGTTGGGACGACCGCGAGGAGCACCTCGGCGTCGGCGGCGGGAATGGTCAACGGCTGCGTTCCGTTTGACACCACGATCGCGGTCCCGGAAGGCGCGGTCAGGGTCTCGATTCCAACCCGGGCGAGGAGGTCGCGCTGCTGATCCGAGCTGAACGCCGTCCCGAGGAGCCGGTTCACACGGGACGGGCGGAAGGCGACCTCACCGGGAGTCGGTTCGTCCGGTGCGCTGTCGACGCGACCCGTGGTCACGACCCCGCCGGCCCATTCGGCAATCAGCCGGGCGGTCCGATCGGCACCGATCCGCGCCAGCCGGACCTCCTGGCCCTTCTCGAAGCGCAGGCTGGCCTCCGAACGCAGCCCGTAGCGATGTCCGGTTCGCCGAATCGCCACCGGATCGAAGATCGCCGATTCAACGATGACCTCCGTGGTCCGCTCCCCCACCTCCGACGATGCGCCACCCATGATCCCGGCAATGCCCAGGGGGCTGCGCTCGTCCGCGATGAGCAGGGTCTCGGGATCCAGTTCGCGCACGACGTGGTCGAGCGTCTCGAGCCGCTCCCCGGCGACGGCCCGGCGGACCACGATCCGGCCATCGGCGACGGCCGATGCGTCGAAGGTGTGGATCGGCTTGCCCAGTTCGAGCATGACGTAGTTCGACGCGTCGACGACGTTGCTGATCGGCCGCAACCCGGCGGCCTGCAGGCGCATCTGGATCCGGTCGGGCGACGGCCCGACGCCCACGCCGTCGATCCAGCGACCGACGAATCGCGGGCACCACACCGAGTCGCGAACTTCGACGGAGAGACGATCCTCGACCGGAGGCCCGCTCTCGTCGGGTTCGGTTTCGGGCCAGCGGACGGTCGCCCCCGTGGCGGCGGCCACTTCCCGGGCGAGGCCGACGATCGAGAGCGCGTCACCGCGGTTCGGCTTGACATCGATGTCGAGCACCACGTCCCCGTACAGGTCGGCAAGGGCGACGCCGAGGGGTGCATCCGGACGCAGGATCAGGATCCCGTCCGCATCGCTGGTCAGGCGCAGTTCATCGCCGGAGCAGAGCATCCCGTTCGAGACGACGCCCATCTTCTCGGTGCGTTCGATCCGACGATCGCCGGGCAGGACGGCACCCGGCAGCGCCACCGGCACGCGCTGGCCGACAGCGATGTTCGTGGCCCCGCACACGATGTCGAGCGGCTCGCCCTCGCCGATCGTGACGCGTGTCAGCGACAGCCGATCCGCACGCGGGTGTCGCTCGACGGAGAGCAGTTCACCCACGACGACGTTCTGCCAGTCGGCTCCGAAGCGTTCGATGCCCTTGACTTCCATCCCGAGCAACGTGAGCCGTTCGGCGAGCCGCTCGGGCGTCAGCTCGACGTCGACGTAGTCGCGCAGCCACGAAAGCGGCACCCTCATCGGAACTGCTCCAGGAACCGCAGGTCGTTGTCCAGGAACAGGCGCAGGTCGGTGATCCCGTGGCGCAGCATCTTGATCCGTTCCGGACCCATGCCGAAGGCGAAGCCCTGGTAGCGCTCCGGATCCAGCCCGCCGTACTGGAGCACGACGGGATGCACCATGCCGGCCCCCAGGATGGTCATCCAGCCGCTTCGCCCGCAGGCCGCGCAGCCGGGACCGCCACAGACGAGGCACTCGACATCGAACGCCACCGAGGGCTCCGTGAATGGGTAGTAGCCGGGGCGGAACCGGGTCTTCTTGCCGGCCCCGAACATCGCGTGGGCGAACTGGTCGAGCAGGCCGCGCAGGTCCCCCAGCGTGACGCCCTCATCGATCATCAGCCCTTCGACCTGGAAGAATTCGAAGCCGTGCGAAGCGTCGACGGCCTCGTAGCGAAAGCAGCGTCCCGGCAGGAGAGCGCGAATCGGAGGCTTCGTCGACTCCATGACGCGGATCTGACCGGGCGAGGTATGCGTGCGCAGGAGCAGCCCCGGGATGTCGACGTACAGCGTGTCCCACAGGTCGCGCGCCGGGTGATCCGGCGGAATGTTGAGCTTCTGGAAGTTGGTGAGATCGTCCTCGACCTCGGGGCTCTCGTACACGACGAAGCCGAACTGGGCGAAGATCGCGGCGATCTCGTTCATCGCCTCGATACTGGGATGGAGCGTGCCGCGGCGGATGGGCCGACCGGGCATCGTGACGTCAATCGCCTCGGATCGGAGGCGAGCCTCGAGGGCACCGGCGCGAAGCACCCTGCCTCGGTCCGCCAGGGCCGTCTCAACTGCCTGGCGGACCGCGTTGGCCACGGCACCGACGCGCGGGCGATCCTCGCCGGGCAGTGCGCCGATACCGCGCAGGACCGACGTCAACCGACCCTTGCGGCCCAGCACATCGAGATCGAGCGCCTCGAGCGCGGCGACGTCGGCGGCACGATCCACGCCCGCGAGCGCGTCCGCGCGAAGGTCCTCGAGGTCCTGTGTCAGCTGGGCGAGGTCCACGTCATCCCTTCGAACTTCCCGTCCGTCCATTGCCGCCGCAGCGCAGATCCGGAATCACGAACCCCCGACCTTGAGCTCGGGTCGAGGGCTCGGCGCTCGTTCGTCGTTCGGCCTCCGGGCCGGATCCAGTTCAGGCGCCCTTCGCGACCTCGACGATCCGGCCGAAGGTGCCCGCGTCCCGGACGGCGAGATCGGCGAGGATCTTGCGGTCGACCGCGACATCGGCCCGCTTCAGGCCGTTGACGAAGGCGCCGTAGGTCATCCCGTGCTGGCGCGCCGCGGCGTTGATCCGAATGATCCAGAGGGCGCGCATCTGTCGCTTTCGCTGCTTGCGGTCCCGCGTCGCGTACGCGAGGGCGTGCAACAACGCCTCGCGCGCCGGCTTGATGAGCTTGGACTTGGTTCCCTTGCGGCCCTCGGAGTCCTTGAGAAGGCGCTTGTGGCGCTTGTGGGTGGCGACGCCGCGCTTGACTCGTGCCATGGCTGAACGATGCTCCTAAAGGTACGGCAGCAGGCGCCTGACCTGCTTTGCATGCGTGCCGCCGATGATCGACTTGCCCGCGTAGCGCCGCGTACGGCGCGACGACTTGATCTCGAGGTGGTGCCCACGCCACGCGCGAACCCGGATGACCTTCCCGCTTCCGGTGGTCCCGATTCGCTTCTGCGCGGCCTTGTGGCTCTTCATTTTCGGCACCGCTGCCTCACTCTCCTGTCGTTGCCGACCGTCAGGCCGGCAGATTCGTCTCAGTGGCGTCATCGGCCTTCGCCGGAGCCGCGGCCTTCGCGGTTACCGGAGCCGCGGCCTTCGCGGTTACCGGAGCCTCGGCCTTCGCCGGAGCCTCGGCCTTCGCCGGAGCCTCGGCCTTCGCCGGAGCCTCGGCCTTCGCCGGAGCCTCGGCCTCGTCCGCGGCTGGCCGGGCTTGCCCGCCACCGTCGTGGCCCTTCGGTTTGTGCGTCGACGCCATCGTGATGTACATCGACTTGCCTTCGAGGAGCGGCGTCCGTTCCGCGACTCCGTGGTCGGCGACCCGTTCCGTGAACCTTGCCAACATG
>JANNUK010000543.1:0-7869 GCA_031395155.1 Chloroflexota bacterium
GGTCGAAAAGGCAAATCGCTATGCGCGAGAGATCGATCGGATTTCGATCGATCGCCTTTCACTCACGTTTCGTGGCGACAACGACACCCACCACGTAACGCTCGACGCCGGTCGCTGGCACTGCACCTGCCACTACTTCGACTCCTGGTCCGTCTGCGTCCATCTCCTCACGCTCCAGAAGATCATGGGCGTCATGCTCCCCGACGATGCCCAGGTCTCCATCTTCAGCGCGCCCGAGGTGGCCGCCGTCTCCTGAGGTGGCCGCGGACGACGGCAGCGACAACGGCCGGCGGAAACCCCGCCGGCCGTCTCGCGTGTGCCGGTCGCGGGGGCAGCCCGCAACCGAATTCGGGTCAGCGGACCCGCAGGAGCCAGTAAAACGTCGCGTCGCCGCGTCCGTCGGCACGGAACAGGCGAACCGACGCCACCCAGGTGCCGATCGGCAGCGCTTCGAGGGTCACGCGACCGAGCTCGGGAGCATCGGTTTCGCGCCCGCCGGCAGACGTCGGCCTGAGGCCCTCGGCGTCCGCGACTGCCGCGTAGCTCGCCTGCCACGACCCGATCAGTGCGCCGTCCTCGAAGGCGACCTCGAGGATCGATCCGGAGTCGACGTCGATGGTCCGGAGGGCGGCTGCCCGGATCCACGGGCTGTCGCTGCCCCTGGCATCGATCGTCCACGAACCAAGGGTCCCCGATGCGGAGGCAGAACCTCCCACGAGGAGGTGGGCCGTGTGGAGCGCCACGCTCGCTGTCGGGGCAAGCTCGGTGGTCTGTGGCGACGCATCGATCGGGGATCCTGTCGGCGTGTCGGACACGCCGGGCGGCACGCTCGCCGAGAACGGTGCGCTCGTCGCCGCCGAGCAACCACCGGCCGCCGAGGCGATCGCGAACGCCAGCAGGGCGAACCAACCCACCCGTCGCATCACGGCTCCCTCCCACTGCTGGTCGAGGCGTTCGAAGAGCGAACTGGGCAGGGTGTGCCGGAGCAGGACGAGACCGCCACACGAACCACGGCCGATGACGAGCCGACGAGCCCTTCGGCCGTGGGGCTGAACGTCGCTCGCCAGTCGTATGTTGCCGTGGGGGAAACGGTCACGGCGTACGACCCGGGGATCGTGGCCGGCATGGTGGCGATCGCGGTCCAGACCGTGGAACCCAGGGGACGGCGCTGGAGCGTGACCGTTCTGCCGGCGATTGGGTCCCCGGACAGGGCACCGTTGGCGCTCGAGGTCGTCGTCTTGAGGGTGGCGGTGAACCGGACGCTCTCGCCGACCCGGATACTTGTCGGACTGGCCGAAAGCGTTGTTGCCGTCGCGATCGCCAGGCAGGTCGAGAACAGGCTGGACGCCGTCTGGCGGTCAAATTCCAGCTGGAGACGCGCGACGTCGCAGCGGCCGTAGACGTGAGCATTCCAGCCGGCGTTCGGTCGCGCGCGACTGACCGTCTGGACGACCGCGTCGAGGTAGTCACGCTGGTCGGCATGATTCACATGGTGACCGAGGATCTCGACGTGGCCGAACTCGTCGAGCGCGACGTTCTGGGCGTCGAAGCAGCCGTTGACGAAGCCGCCGGGACCCTGGCACCAGGACAGGCGGCCCCAATCGAAGTTCCAACCGTTGGCGCGGAACCACATCGCGAACGTCGTGGGCGCGCCCGATCGTGAGAAGCAGGCGATCCCGAGCGATGAGCAGCCGGTCGGCTCGCCGTAGGCGATGAGGCTGCCGGCTCCGGCGACGCGACTGAACGTGGCGGCGCGACTCGCCCGGCTGGCGTTGGACCCGGCCGCCGCGGCCTCGATCGCTCCGGCCATCCAGGCGGGCGGGATCTGGCCCGATCGATAGGTCCACGGGACGACCTGGTCCTGTGCCCAGAGCGTCCCACCCAACCTGGGATCGGGCCCGTGGGCGGAGACCGTGGCGGGGAACATGACGGCGATGGAGAAGACCATGGCGGCGCACACACGACGTGCGCTGCGCTGCAGATCGGTCATCGAACGGCCTCCGTCGAGGGCGGGGTGAACTCCATGCTTCGCACCGGGCAGGGGTCGCCGGAGCACGGATCGCGGAACGTCGCACGGCCGTGCTCGAGGACGAGCAGCGGTCCCTGGTCCGGGGCATCGAGGCGGATCTCACGGCCGCTGGCGAGGTGCACGACGCGCGTTCGGCACGTGCGCTCTCCGCACGACTGGATTGCCAGCTGATCGCCTGTCGCGTCCAGCACGAGTCGCGTGCTGAACACCCGTCCCACGCGCAGGACCGCCGCATCGTCGTTCGGCAGTGGGTCGATGAGCGGAGCCGGCCTTGACGACGCGGGTGTCAGGCGCCACACGCCCAGGTCGCGCCTGGTCGAGCGGTCGACGGCATGGAACCAGGCCGTGCCGGGGCGTTGCCCGAGGACGCCGCTGCGGGCAACCATCGGGACCTCTGCGAGCACGGTTGCGCATTGGTCCGCCGCCGACACGACGGCGATGACGGAGCGTGCTCCATCGTCGGCCGTGACGAGCACCCTTCCTCCGATCTCTGCCGACACGGAGCTCTCGGCGGGGAGAGCGATCGTCGGCAGTTCCACAACCTGGGTTCCCCCGTCGAGCGCCCAGCCCACCAGCGAGCCGGCGCCATCGAGGACGGGTGCAAACCGCCACCAGGTCCCTGCGCCCGTTGCCCGGTTGGGGCCCGCCGGACACGCGACGATGTCGGCGAGTCCCACCCCCGCGTTGGGCCCGGCTGCGAGATCGTCGATGGGAGCCGCACGGGCAGGGGACCGCGCCCCGGCTCCGATTGCCACGAGCGCGACGAGCGCCCCGAATCCGAGGACCGTGGTCCACAATCGCCTTGGCATGACCGATACCTCCCCGGGCGGGCTGGGTTGCCGGCGGTGGAGGCGAGGCCGACAGCATTGCAGGAGGCCCTTATCGGGCGCACACCTGGGCATGCCTGCGGACGCGGCCCTCGGGCGGCCCTCGGGCGGCCCTCTGGCGGCCTTCGCGACGGGGGTGTACGCTGCGACCGACAACACGACACTCCCCGCCTGGTCGCGAAGCCGGTGAGATTCCGGCACAGTCCCGCTACGGTGAACGTCGCCCACGCGACGCAAGTCCGGTCGCCGACCCTGCGGAGGTGCACCACCTTCGAGAGAAAGGGTTGGTCCCGATGCGTCTGACCGGCTGAGGCCCCTCCTTCCATGTTGGAATCGAGGGGTCGCTCTCTGTGTCTCCGGGCCCCTCGTCTGCTCCCGCTTTCTGAGGTAGTTCCGTTGGACGCACGTCATCCCATTCGCCTGCACCGCCGGCTCGTCGCCCCGATCGTGGGTCTCGCCCTGCTGGCCTCGGCCTGCACCAGTTCCGGCCCGAGCCAGGTCTCGATCCCGCCGTCCGCCACGGGCAGCACCGTCCCGGCTGCGACGGGCACGCCGTCTCCCGCACCGACCCTCGCCGACGCCTTTCCCCTGACCCTCGTCGACGACGAGGGCACGACCGTATCGATCCCCGCGGAGCCGGCCCGGATCGTGTCCCTGACACCGGCCACGACCGAGATCCTCTTCGCGATCGGCGCCGGATCCCGGGTCGTCGCGACCACGGACTTCGATGACTATCCGCCGGAGGCCGTTCCGCTGCCCGACGTGGCCACCTTTGCGTCGGTCGACATCGAGAAGATCGTCGGCCTCGACGCCGACCTGGTCGTCGCCGGCGGGAATAACTTCAACTCGCCCGACGCCATCGCCAGGATCCGCTCGCTGGGAATCCCCGTCGTCGTCGTCTACGCGCCCGACATCGCCGGGGTCCTGGCCGACATCGAGCTCGTCGGACGGGCCGCCGGGGAGACGGCGGCTGCGGCCGACCTGGCCGCCACGATGCGTGTCGCCTTCGACCAGGTGGCGGCGGCGACTCGCGACCTCCCGCGACCGAGCGTCTTTTACGAGCTGGACGCGACCGTCCAGATCTATACCGCGGCCGACGAATCGTTCCTCGCCGAGATGATCGAGCTGGCCGGCGGGACACCGCTGACGACCGGGTCGACGACCAATTTCGAGATCTCGCTCGAATCCCTCGTCGCGGCGGACCCGGAGCTCATCCTGTTGGGCGACGCGGCGTACGGCGTCACGGCCGAGCAGGTCGGGGCCCGCCCGGGCTGGGGTGGCCTGCAGGCGGTCAAGGCCGGCGCCATCCGGGCGGTAAACGATCTCGTCATCACCCGCCCGGGGCCGCGCCTGGTGGAGGGGCTGCGCGAGCTGGCGATGGCCATCCACGCGGACCTGGTCCTGCCGGCCGTGCCGTAGGGCGCCGATGACCATGCGCGGCGGCGCCCTTGCCAACGACCGGATCGGATCCGGCTTGTTCGAGGGCGTCCGCCGCCGCCCGGTGATCCTGGGTGCCGTCGGCATGGTCGTGCTGGCCTTGGCCGTGGTGATCGGCGTGGCCGCGGGCTCCGTCGCTGTTCCGCTCGGGGACACCGTCGGCATCCTGGCCCATCGATTGCTCGGGCTCAATGTGACCCAGACCTGGGCGCCGTCCGCCGAGACGATCGTGATGGATCTGCGATTGCCGCGGGTCATGATGACCCTCGTCGTGGGAATGGGCCTGGCGGTGGCCGGTGCGACGTTCCAGGGCCTGCTGCGCAACCCCCTGGCCGATCCTTACGTGTTGGGGACGGCCTCCGGCGCCGCGCTCGGGGCGGCGATCGCGGTACTCATCCCGGTTCGGACGCTCATCCTCGAATTCGGCCTGCTTCACGGGCTGGCGTTCATCGGGGCGCTGACGGCTGTGACGATCGTCTACCGGCTGTCACGGATCAGCGGAATCGCCCCGATGACCAGCCTGCTGCTCACCGGCTACGCCGTGGGCTCGCTCCTGGCGGCCGGACTGGCGATGGCGATGTACCTCTCGGGCTCCGGCCTGCGCCAGATCTTTGCCTATCTGCTGGGCGGGTTCGAGGCGTCGTCGTGGATCCGCCTCGCCACCACGACGCCGCTGATCCTTGGAGCAACCGCGTTGATCGCGACGCGGGCGCGTGTCCTTGACGGCCTGCTCCTCGGCGAGGAGGCGGCCGCGCACCTGGGCGTCGACGTTCGCCGCGAGCGGGCGTTCCTGCTGGGGCTTGCCGCGCTCGTCACCGCGGCGGCGGTGGCGGTGAGCGGGCTCATCGGGTTCGTCGGCCTGGTCGTGCCGCATGTGGTCCGGCTCGCGGTCGGTCCGCAGGCGCGGGCGGTCCTGCCGCTCTCGGCGATCTACGGCGCCTGCCTCCTGGCGTTCGCCGACGTCGTGGCGCGCCTGCTCGGCGAGATCCCGGTCGGGGTCGTCACTGCCGTCATCGGGGCGCCCTTCTTCCTGTTCCTGCTCCGGCGGGCACGCACCGGGTACGAGTTGTGATCCGCCTGGATGGGGTCACCGTCGCCTACCGCGGCCGCGCCGTGGTTCACGACGTCGACCTGCGCATCTCCGCCGGCGAGCGGGTGGCCCTCATTGGTCCCAATGGAGCCGGCAAGTCCACGCTCCTGAAGGCCGTGACCGGGTTGGTGACGCCCGTGGCCGGCTCGGTTGAGCTGGCCGGGCGACCCCTTCGCGCGATGAGCCGGCTCGCCATCGCGAGGACCATCGCCGTCGTTCCGCAGCAGGAGATCCTTCCCTTCGCCACCCGCGTCGAGGACGTCGTCGCGCTCGGGCGGCTGCCCTATGAGGATCCTTTCCGCGGCGCCGGGCCGGCGGACCGTACCGCGATTGCCGCCGCGATCGAGCGGGTCGGACTCGGCCACCTCCTGGGACGCGACGCACGCGAGCTGTCCCTCGGCGAGCGGCAGCTGGTCCTGCTGGCCCTGGCCGTCGCGCAGGCTGCGCCGGTCCTGGTCCTGGACGAACCGACCGTGCATCTCGACCTCCGCCACCAGGTCGAGACGATGGACCTCCTGGTCGACCTGAACGAACGCGATGGGACCACGATCGTGGCCGTGCTTCACGACCTCGGCCTCGCCGCTCACTTCTTTCCGCGCCTCATCCTGCTCGACCACGGTCGCGTGGTCGGCGATGGGCCCGCGGCAGACGTGCTGGCGGAAGATCGGATTCGCGACGTCTTTGGGGTCGACCCGGCCCACGTTCGGTTGGGCGTGTGACCTCGACCTGTCTCTGGTCGAGGCTGTCTCTGGTCGAGGCTCAGTCCCGTGCTACCCTCGGTCGCATGATTCGTGGCGTCGCGCTGATCGCCGCTGTGGCCATGCTTGTCGCCGCCTGCGGCGACACATCCGGGCCGCTCGCGACCGGGACCCAGCCCGCCTCGCCCACGGGGTCGGTGGCGTCCTCCTCGACCCCGGGATCGACCATCGATCCCGGGGCATCCGACACGCCGTCCCCCGAACCCCCGGTTCTGATCACCCCGGCGCCGTCGGCCACCGACGCCCCGGGCGCCTCACCGGGCGAGTCGGCGGACCCGAACGCGACGCCCGGCCCCCCGCCCGAGGCGGCCTGCGCCGGCACGGACGACAACCGCACCTTTTTCGCATCAGCTGCCACCGTGCTCGCCTGGGACGTCTACTGCGCGGTCCTCGAGCCGGGCTGGTTCCTGCAGTCCGGGCAGTACCGGCAGGCCGGCGGAGGCCTGGTCGAGCTCCTCTACCGCGGTCCCGGCGGCCGCACGCTCCAGCTGCGCGAGGGGGCCTTCTGCGCCGAGCCCGAGGGCTGCGTCCCGTCGGGATCCGAGATCGGCGCCGCGCCGTTCGGCAACCGGGTGGGCACGCTCGTCTCGGCGGACGACGGATCGTGGGCGGTGACCGTCGACGCAGCCGTCCCGCCCAGCTGGCTCGCCATCGGCACCGGGATGACCGAGGCCGAGCTCCGGGCGTTGACCGCGGCCCTGCACCGGATCGACCTCTAGGCCAGGGCCGCCTCCGCAAGCGTCGCGATTGCCGCGACGGTGAGGTCTGCATCGCCGCCTCGCCCAAAGAGCGCGGCAGTGGCCCCGAACCCCACGACCGGGCCCGCCTGCGCGATCGCGCGCACGGCGGCCACGGCGGACGCGAGCGACAGCCCGTCGGGCTCCGGCATCATCACGGCCCAGCCGTCGGCCGCGTCGAGCGCGTCGACGTCGAACGCGATGTAGAAGGCATCCACCCGCGCGGCCACAGCGGTCGCCCAGGCACGCAGGGCGGCGATCCCCGCCTTACCCGCGAGCATGCCGGCCCCGAAGTGTGCGACGTGCGAGGCGGCCAGCGTGCGCGATTCCATTTCGTCGAGGACCTGGCCGCCGAGCAGGGCGGCATCTGCCTCGAGGACCGTCGGCCCGTCGCAGGCGGCGACCAGGTCGGCATCGCCACGCCCGCAGGCCATCGCGAACGGCATGCCCCAGACATTGCCCGACGCCGTCGTGTCCGGCGTGTTGAAATCGCCATGGGCGTCGAACCAGGCAAGGCCGAGCCGGATCCCCGGCCTGGCCCGGCGGATTCCCGCCAGCGCACCTGCGTGGGACGTGCAGTCCCCGCCGATCACGAGAATCCGATCGCCCTGATCCGGTCCCATCGAAGCCGCCACGTGCCCGGCGAGCCGCGGGAGATAGGCAGCGATCAGGTCGCGGTTCTTGGCCCGCGGATCCGGATCCGCCCTCCAGCCGGGATCGTTGGCTGCGTCTCCGGCATCGTGCCAGATCACCCCGGCCAATCCGCGGCGCTCCCCGAGGCGCCTGAGCAGTCCCAGCCGGCGCAGCTCAGCGGGGGTCTCCTCCATGCCGCCGAGGTGGCCGCCGAGCGCCGTTGGTGAGCCGACGATCGCAATGCGCGACCCGACGGCCATGCCGGAATGTCGTTCGGTCATGGCGCGCAGGATACGGCGCCGCCGGTCATCATCGCCCCATGCAGATCGCCGACTTCGCCCTCGAGCGCTTCTTCGCC